>NZ_DASXVH010000098.1:0-15355 GCF_036504375.1 Novimethylophilus sp. | reverse complement strand
CCCGCTGGATCGTGGAGCGCACTATCGCCTGGCTGCACCAGTTCCGCCGCCTGCGTGTGCGCTACGAACGCCTTGCCAGTATTCACGAGGCTTTCCTCAAGATCGGATGTGCCCTCATCTGCTGGAGATTCCTCAAAAAATACCAAAACTCATTTTGTTAGGTACTCTAAGAGCTTTTGGCCTCTTGCTCGCTATTCCATCCTCCGCCCATCGCCTTGAACAGGTCCGCAACTGCGGCACGCTGCGCGCGTTCGGCTTCCGTCAGGTTCAGTTGCGCTTGCAGCAGGTTGCGCTCGGCATCCAGCAGGTCCAATTGGCTGGAGATGCCGTTTTCATAGCGCAGCTTGGCCAGAGTCAGCCCCTTCTGCAATGCATCGACGTGCGCATGCTCGGCCACCAGGACTTCACGCGCCGATTGCTGCGCCGCCAGTGCATCCTGCACGTCGCGGAAAGCGCTGGCGATGGCCTGCCGGTACTGCGCCAGCACCTGCTGCTCGCTGGCCTTGGCGACATCTACGGAAGCGCCTATGCGTTTGCCGTTGAAAATCGGCTGCAGCAATTCGCCGGCAAAGCGGAAAATGCGCGCCGGGCCGACGAACAGGTCAGCCAGGGAGTTGCTTTCGCCGCCGAAATAGCCGGTCAGCGTAATCGACGGGTAATAGGCCGCGCGCGCCACGCCGATATTGGCATTGGCCGCGATCAGGCGCTGCTCGGCTTCCCGCAGGTCGGGGCGGCGCAGCAGCAGCTCGGACGGCAGGCCCGCCGGCACCACCGGTTCGGCCGGGGCTGCCGGCGAGCCTCTGACCACCTTGCCTTGCACTACCTCGCGCGGGGAACGGCCCAGCAATATCGCCAGCGCATTCTGCTGCTGCGTGCGGTTGCGTTCCAGCGCCGGAGTCTGTGCCTGAACCGTAGCCAGGTCGGCTTCCACCTGGCGCACTTCGAATTCGGACGATACGCCACTCTGCATGCGCAATTGCTGCAGTTTGAGCGCGGCCTGGCGAGTCTCCTGCGTACGGCGGGTGGTCTCGATCTGTGCATCCAGCGCCAGCAAGGCGAAATAACCCTGTGCGACTTGCGCCGTCAGGCTATTGCGTACCGTGTCGCGGGCCGCTTCGGTCGCCAGCAGGTTGGCGCGAGCCGCCGCGGTCGCGCCGCGCAGCTTGCCCCACAGGTCGATTTCGTAGGAAGCGTTGATACGCGCCATGTAGTCGCGCGATCTGGCGCGGAAACTCGGCGGCAGCGGGTTGGTGCCGCGCTGCGTGCTGCGCGAGTACGACGGCGTAAACGTAGCAGTAAGGGTAGGGTCCGTCTCCGCGTCGGCCAGGGTAAGCTGCGCCCGTGCCTCATCGATGCGCGCCGAAGCGATGACAATATCCTCGTTATGCGAGAGCGCCTCCTCGACCAGTTGGTTCAACGTCACATCGCCGTATACCTTCCACCATTGGGCGTTGTCGTATGCCTTGGCATTGGCCGGCAAACCGGGCCAGGCCGCCGGCGTTTCCACCGCCGGTTTCTGGAACGGCGGAAACAGGTTCAGGTTGGCACACCCCGCCAACATCAGGATGGCGCCGAGCGTGGCGAGTTTGGTGTTATTCATGCGTCGTTTCCTTGGTATTGCCAGCTTTACCATATTTCTCGGGGCGCGGCTCATGATCGTGCTGTACATCCAGCAGCTTGAAAAGCAGCGGGACGAAGAAAATGGCGAGGAAGGTCGCCGCCATCATGCCGCCCATGACACCCGTACCCACCGATTGCCGCGCGCCGGCACCGGCACCGGTAGAGAACGCCAGCGGCATCACGCCCAGGATGAAGGCCAGCGAGGTCATCAGGATGGGACGAAAACGCAGCCGCGCCGCCTCCAGCACCGCATCGACGATACTCATGCCGTCTTCCTTCTGTTTCATGATCGCGAACTCCACGATCAGGATCGCGTTCTTCGCGGCCAGCCCCAGCAAGGTCACCAACCCGATCTGGAAATACACGTCGTTGGTCAGCGGCGGGATTGGCACACCCGGGAACAGGATGGAGAACGCCAGGTTGCGCACCCAGACGATAGCCAATGCCCCGAACACGCCGAACGGCAGCGCCAGCAGCACCGAGAATGGCAGCAGCCAATGCTCGTAGAGCGCGGCCAAGATGAAGAACATCATCACCGCCGCCAGTACCAGCGCGACATTGGACGCCCCGCCGGAGCGCTTTTCCTGATAGGAAGCGCCGCTCCATTCATAGCTGAAGTCCGATGGCAGCACTTCCTTCATCAATTTTTCCACGCTGGCGATGGCCTCGCCGGAACTTACTCCGGGCGCGGCACTGCCGAGCAGCTTCACCGACGGCAGATTGTTGAAGCGGGTCAGCGTATCCGGGCCGGCGTCATACCTGATGGTTGCCACCGCCGAAATCGGCACCATTTTTCCGCTGGCGGAACGCACATACAGCGCGGAAATATCTTCCGGTTTGCGGCGATATTGCTGGTCGGCGGACATCAGCACCTGCCAGGTACGGCCATACTTGTTGAAATCGTTGACGTAAAACGTGCCCAGCGTCGCCGACAACGTGTCGAAGATATCCTGCAGACTCACGTTGAGAGCGGCTGCACGGCTGCGGTCGACGTCCACGTAAAGCTGCGGCGCATTGGCCCGCCACAGGGTTTGTACGAAAGCGAGCGAAGGGTCCTTGGAGGCCTTGGCAATAAACTGCTGCGCCACTTCGTTGAGCCGCTTGGCGCCACCCTCCCCCTTGTTCTGGATATTGACCTCGAAGCCGCCGGTATTGCCCAGGCCGAAAATCGCCGGCGGATTGAAGGCCAGCACCAGCGCCTCCTTGATGCCGGCGGTCTTTGCAAACAGGTCGCCCACCAATGCAGCGCTGGGAACCTTGCGCTCTTCCCAGGGTTGTTGGCGCACGAAAATCGTCGCAGCACTGTTCTTGAACGACCCCCCCAGGAAATCCCGCCCCGTGAATGCGATCGCATACAGGTTGTTGGGATTGGCGAGGATGGTATCGGTCACCTTGTTCACTACGCGGTCGGTACGCTCGAGGCTGGCGCCGTCGGGCAGGAAGGCCGCGCTGATGAAATAGCCCTGGTCTTCGCCGGGCACCAGCGAAGTCGGCGTGGTGCGCCACAACTGTACGGTCACCACCACCATGCCGGCAAACAACAACACGCCGATCACGCTGCGCTTCAGCATCCAGCCAACCCCCGCGGTATAGCGGCCGGTCACCCAGCCAAAAAAGCGGTTGAACATGCGGAAGAACGGACCCACCTGCTTGTGTTCCGGCTTGAGGATAAGGGCGCACAGGGCCGGCGTCAGCGTCAGCGCCACCACGGCCGAGATCATCACGGAGATCGAGATGGTGATCGCGAACTGGCGGTAGAGCTCGCCTGCCAGGCCGCCCATGAAGGCGATCGGCACGAACACCGCCGTCAGCACCAGCATGATCGCGATGATCGGGCTGGTCACCTCGCGCATGGCCTCGATGGCCGCCTCCCGCGGGTTCATGCCGTGCTCGTGCATCAGGCGCTCGGCGTTCTCCAGCACCACGATGGCGTCGTCCACCACGATACCGATGGACAGCACCATGCCGAACAGCGTCAGCGTATTGATCGAGTAGCCGAGGACGTGCAAGCCGGCAAAGGTGCCGATCAGCGACACCGGCACCGCCAGCGTCGGAATCAATGTCGCGCGGAAGTTCTGCAGGAACAGCAGCACCACCAGAAACACCAGCACCATGGCCTCCATCAGGGTTTTGACGACTTCATGGATGGAAACATCGACGAACAGCGTGGTGTCGTACACCACGGTATGCTGCAGCCCGGCCGGAAAGCTTTTGGCGAGTTCCGCCACCGTTTTATTGACTTCTTCCGCCACGCCCAGCGCATTGGCGCCCGGTTGCAGGAATATGCCCATCAGCGTGGCGGGTTTGCCGTTGACGCGGCCGATAAAATCGTAATCCTTGGAGCCCAGTTCCACGCGGGCGATATCCGCCAGGCGTATCTGCGAACCCTTGTTGTCCGAGCGCACGATGATCTGCTCGAACTGCTTGGGATCGCTCAGCCGTCCTTGCGCAGAAACGGTGTAGACCAGTTCCTGGCCGCTTGCGGTGGGCGGCTGGCCAATCTTGCCGGGCGCGAATTGCGCGTTCTGGCCGCGGATCGCAGCCACCACCTCACCAACTGAAACACCCAGGTTGGTCATGCGCTCCGGCTTAAGCCAGATACGCATCGCATAATCCTTGGCGCCGAAAATCTGCACATTGGTCGTACCCGGAATGCGCTTGATGCGATCCAGCACGTTCAACGTGACGTAGTTGCTGGTGAACAGGTTGTCGTAACGGCCGTCCGGCGAGGAAAAGGCAATCACCTGCAGGAAGGAGGACGAGCCTTTGTTCACCGTCACGCCCTGGCGGCGCACTTCTTCCGGCAGGCGCGCCTCGGCCTGTTTGACGCGATTGTTGACGTTGAGCGCGGCCTGGTCGGCATCGGCGCCGATCTCGAAGGTGACCTGGATTTCCACCACGCCGTTGGAGGCCGCGGTGGAACTCATGTACATCATGTGCTCCACGCCGTTGATCTGCGACTCCAGCGGTGCCGCCACGGTCTGCTCCAGCACCTCGGCAGAGGCGCCCGGATACACCGCCTGGACGGTGACGACCGGCGGGGCGATTTCGGGATATTGCGCGATAGGCAACACTTTCATCGACGCCAGGCCGGCGATGACGATGAAAATGGAGAGCACGGCCGCAAAAATAGGGCGGTCGATAAAAAATTTCGAGATCATGAAATGATGGTTCCTAGTGCTTGGCGACGGCAGCCGTCGTGGACGGGGCTTGTTGGGCGTTGACATCGACTACCTTCACCGGCGCTCCGGGGCCGATCTTGACCACGCCATCCACAATGACGCGGTCGCCGGCCTGCAAGCCTTTATTGATCACCCACGATTCGCCGGTCCATTCGCCGACTTCCACCGGGTGGATCTCCGCCTTATCGTCCTTGCCGGCCACGAACACGAATTTGCCTTGCGGCCCTTCCAGCACCGCGCGCTGCGGTACCAGGATGGCGTTGGTACGCTTGGCGCCGGTCAGCGCTACGCGCACGAACTGCCCGGGGCGCAGCAAGCCCCTGGAATTAGGCAATTCGGCACGCGCTTCGCTGGTGCCGGTGGCGGTGCTGATGCGGATGTCGGAAAAATTCATCTTGCCTTGTTTGTCATAAGTGCTGCCGTCGGCCAATTTGACCGCAACATCGAACTTCCCATCCTTGGGCAGGGCCAGACGTCCGGCCGCAGCATCGCTGTCCAGCCGCAAACGCTCATTGTCGGAAATGCCGAAACTGGCGTAGATGGGATCCAGCTGGGTGACGGTAGTCAACAGCACGTTGGGACCGGAAACCAGGCTGCCCTCGGTTGCCTGCAAACGCCCGGCAATGCCGGAAATCGGTGCCTCGACACGAGTGTAGGACAGGTTCAGGCGGGCTTCGGTAACGCGGGTTCTAAAGGATTTCACATCCGCCGCAGCGATCTGCATTGCGGAAACTGCATCGTCGTAATCTTTCTGCGCAATCGCATGCGCCTCGATCAAAGGCTTGAGCCGCGCGGAATCGCGTTCGGCCTTTGCCTGGCGGGCTTCCGCGCTGGCAAGATCGGCTTCCGCCCGGGCCAGTGCGGCCTGGAACGGCGCGGGGTCGATGGTGAACATCGACTGGCCGGCCTTGACCCGCGCACCTTCCACATAATTACGCTTGATCAGGATACCGGTGACACGAGCGCGCACTTCGATGTCACGCACACCGGCGATCTGGCCGGTATATTCCAGCGTCACCGGCACGATTTGTGGCTGCACCGTCAATGCGGCAACCTCCGCTACCGGCTTGCCGCCCATACCGCCGGGATGTGCTCCCGCGCTATCGCTCTTCGCCTTGCATGCCGCGAGGCCGACGGCCAGCAAGGCCACGGCGATCACCTGGAGCGTCTCCCGACGCGAAATATTCAATCCAGCGTATGACATAATCAATCCCTTAATTTTCTTGCTTATATAATCAACTTTTGCTAATGTTACATACATTCATGCATGTATGTAAAGTAATTCTCAAATTATGGTTAGACGCACCAAAGAAAACGCGGAAATAACGCGCCATCAATTGCTTGATGCCGCCGAGACCGTATTCAATGAAAAAGGCGTGGCGCGCACGTCGCTCGCGGAGATCGCCACGTCCGCCGGCGTTACCCGCGGGGCCATCTATTGGCATTTCAAGAACAAGGCCGATCTGTTCCATGCGATGCTGGAACGGGTGAAATTGCCGATAGACGAGATGGTAGACAAATTAAATGCGGAACAGTTGGACGACCCGCTCGCTTTTTTGCGCAGCGCAGCGATCAGTGTGCTTATCCGCGTGGCAACCGACGTCCAGACGCGCCGGGTGTTCGATATCGTCAACCACAAATGCGAACTGGTGGATGAAATGGCCGTGGCGCGCGAGCGCCACATGGAAAGCTGGGCCGGATGTCTGGATCGAATAGAACAGCGCATACGCGCGGCCATGGAACAGGGCCTGCTTCCGGCCGGCATCAACCCCCGCAGCGCAGCCATCGGCATGCACGCGCTGATCGACGGCCTGATTTCAAACTGGATACTGCATCCCGAGTCTTTTTCCCTGGGAGACGAGGCCGCCAGCCTGATCGAGATTTATCTCGCCGGTTTGCGCGGCTATCAGCCCAGGTAGTCCCTCATGAAGCGTGCAGGACCTCTTCCAGTGCGCTCAGAAAACGGGCGATCTCGCTTTCCAAACCGATGCTGACACGCAAATAATCCGGCAACTCGTAGTTAGTCACCGGCCGTATGATGACGCCCTTCTGTAACAGGCGCTGGTAAACCGCAGGGGCATTGTCGACCCGGAAACAGACGAAATTGCCGAACGAAGGGATGAATTCCAGCCCCATACTGGACAATCCGGCCGTGATTTGACGCATTCCGGCGTCATTCAGCTCGCGGCTGCGGCGCACGAACTCGTCGTCATGCAACGCCGCCGCCGCAGCTGCGAGCGCGACGTTGTTCACATTGAAAGGCTGGCGCACGCGATTGATCATATCGGCCACCTCGGCATGCGCCAGCGAAAAACCGACGCGCAAACCCGCCAGCCCGTAAGCCTTGGACAGCGTGCGTGTAACGACCAGATTGCCGAACTCCTTCAGCCAGCCGATTGCTTCCGATTTCAGGTGATCCGGGAGGTATTCATCGTAAGCTTCGTCCAGAACCACCAGCACATGGTCCGGGATGCCGAGCATGAAAGCATGCAATTCATCCTTGCCCAGCAAGGTACCGGTAGGGTTGTTGGGATTACCGATATAGACCATGCGCGTCTTCGGCGTTATCGCCTCACGCATGGCGGCCAGGTCGTGGCCAAAACTCTTCGCCCGCACCGCCACGCCCGTGGCTCCTATCGCTTTTGTCACCAGCGGATAAACCGCAAAAGAATGCCGTGAAAATACGACTTCCGAGCCGGGCTTCAGAAAGGCGCGTGCTGCGAGTTCGAGTACATCGTTGGAGCCGTTCCCGAGCACGATCCGGGCAGGATCAATACCGAATTTACGGCTGATTGCGTCCTTCAATACGAAGCCGTTGCCGTCGGGATAGCGGGCTATATCCTGCAACGAATCGCGCATCGCAGCCAATGCCTTCGGGCTCACGCCGAGCGGGTTCTCGTTGGATGCCAGCTTGACGATATCGCCTTCATCCAGCCCCATCTCGCGCGCCAGTTCGGAAATCGGTTTCCCCGGTTGATAGGGAGCGATCGCCCGCACATACTCAGGCGCGAGTTCAGACAAAGTTTTCACGAGGGTTTCCTGATGACTTACGCAAAATGAATTGATTGCCGGACACGAACCCGGCAATCAGCAAGCATTAATTCTGCGATTTTAAATGAGAAAGCTTGCGCTGGATATTGCGCGCAATCATTGCGTCAGTTTTTCTTTGAAAAAGATTGCACATATTTATCCAATTCGGCGGAAGCCGGCCGGATATCCGGTGAAATCGATACGCGGGCGAATTCAATGACCATCCTCACCGGATAACCGTTCAGATGCGCAATAATGCCGGTCTTGATACAGGTAAAAAATTGCTCCTCGTCTTCCGCAATATTCTGCAACAGCTTGGAAGCGGGGCCCAGGAAACCATATGCCAGCAAAATGCCGAGAAAGGTGCCCACCAGCGCGGCGGCAATCTTGTGCCCAAGCTCATCCTGCGGACCGCCTATCGACGCCATCGTGATCACGACACCCATAACGGCGGCAACGATCCCGAACGCCGGCAGCGACTCCGCGAGATACGTCAACGCTTCAACAGGCTTGTTTGCCGAATGGGCCGCCGATTCCAGATCGATATCGATCAGATTCTCGATTTCATAGGCATTCATGTTGCCGCTGACCATGATCAGGAAATAATCACAAATAAATTCGACAGTGCGCTTATCCGCCAGTACCTTGGGAAATTTTTCGAAAATGGGACTGTTATAAGGGGCGTCGATATCGGGCTCTATTCCTATCATCCCTTCTTTGCGAATTTTCATCAGGATTGCATACAACAAGGCCAGCGTTTCCGCATAAAACTCCTTGGTGTATTGCGAGCCGCGCAGTATCCTGCCTGCGGCGAGCAGGCACTTCTTCAGTATTCTGCGCGGATTGGATATAAGGAAGGCGCCGAAACCGGCTCCGCCGATGATGACCAGTTCCGCGGGCTGGTATAACGCCGCGATGCGGCCTTCCTCCATGGAGTAGCCGCCCAAAACGCCTACGACGACGATGATGGAACCGAGAATAATGTTCATGTCTACTGCCGATCGCGGACGCTAGCTTGTCACCGGAGTGAATGGCGACGGTCCGCCGCAGTGCGCGGCCATGATAGCCGCAGACATACGTACTGGCGGTCCCGCCGTCATGGAGAATATCTCTTTAGACCGGTGACTTTGCGCCCTTGCTTTTCAGCAAGTTTGCCCTGTTCAGTAAAAGGGTGATTCTACTTGAGTAAAGTGAAGTGTCAATATCGATGCCGCCAAGTGGCGGCCGTCAGATTACCGCTATTGGATACGACCCCAGCACCTTGATGAATGCCGCGTGTTTTTCCAGTTCGGCCAGTGCGCGTGCGACCTTCCCGTCGTTGCGATGGCCTTCGATGTCGACAAAGAATACATACTCCCACAGCCCGGTATAAGAAGGCCGCGATTCCAGCTTGGTCATGCTGACGCCATTTTCGGCCAGCGGCGCGAGCAATTTGACAACGGCGCCGGGCACATTGCGCGTCGCCATCGCCAGCGAGGTTTTGTCGCGTCCCGAGGCTGCCACGTCATGCGTGGCCAGCACCAGAAAACGCGTGGTATTGCGCGGGTCGTCCTCTATGCTTTCCGCAAGCAGGCTGAGGCCGAACAGTTCGCCGGCGCGCCGGCTGGCGATTGCCGCAACCCCCTCGTTTTCGGCCGCCAGGCGTGCCGCTTCGGAATTACTGGCCACCGCTTCGCGCTCGACACCCGCCAGGTTCTGGTTCAGCCATTCGTGGCATTGCGCCAGCGATTGCGCGTGGGAATATACCTTGCGGATGGAATATCTATCGGTTTGTCTGGACAGCAGATTGTGATGCACCGGCAGTTCGATCTCACCGCAAATATTGAGCGCACTTTGCAATAGCAAATCCAGCGTGCGGCCGATCGCGCCCTCGGTGGAATTCTCTACCGGCACCACGCCGTAATCCGCCTTGCCCGCCTCCACCGCGCGGAACACCTCATCGATGGAAGCACACTGCACCGGGTTGGACAGGCCGCCGAACTGCTTGCTGGCGGCTTCTTCGCTATAGGTCCCCAGCGGACCGAGGAAAGCGACGCAAAGCTCTTTTTCCAGCGCCCGGCAATTCGACATCACAGTGCGGAAGATCGCGGTCACCGCCTCATCCGACAGCGGGCCGGGATTCTGTGCCAGCAGGCGGCGCAGCACTTGCGCCTCGCGCTCCGGCCGGTAAATCGGCCCGCCGTTCTTCAGGCTGCCTATCGTATGCGCCAGCGCCGCCCGCTCGCTGACCAGCTTGAGCATCCGGTCGTCGATCGCATCGATTTTTTCGCGGCACTTTTTCAGTTCGTCAGACAAGATCGCAGTCCTTTATTTGTGGGGGCAGCCCGCCAATTCTAAACGTAATCATTCCGCCAGAGGCAAGGCGCGCACATTGAGGACGCCTTTAATGCCGCGGATTTTTTCGACCACGGCGTCGGGTACCGCGCTATCCAGGTCGACCAGGGTATAAGCCATTTTACCGCGCGACTTGTTGAGCATATTGCTGATATTGAGCCCCGCCGCCGCCATCGCGCCGGAAATCTGCCCCAGCATGTTCGGCACATTGGCATTGGCTATTCCCAGCCGGAACGACGATTCGCGGCCCATCTGCACGTTGGGGAAATTGACCGCATTGACGATATTGCCGTTTTCCAGGAAATCCCTGAGCTGATCCACCACCATCACCGCGCAATTATCCTCGGCTTCCGTCGTCGATGCACCCAGATGCGGCAGCGCTATTACACCGGGATGCTCTTTCAGACGCCGGGTCGGAAAATCGCAGATATAAGCCTTCAGTTTCTTGCTGTTCAGGCCATCCAGCACCGCCTGCTCGTCGATGATGCCTTCCCTCGCAAAATTGAGCAGCACTGCGCCGTGCTTCATCAGTTCGACACGTTCGGCATTGACCAGCCGGCGCGTCGCATCGATCAAAGGCACATGCAGCGTAATGAAGTCGCTGTGCCTGAACACATCCCCCACCGTGGCCGCGCGCCGTACTTCGGAAGACAACCGCCATGCCGCATCGACGGTAATGCCGGGATCGAATCCCAGCACCTTCATCCCCAGCTTCAGCGCGGTATCCGCGACCTGGCCTCCCACCGCGCCCAAGCCGACGATGCCCAGCGTGCGTCCCGGGAGTTCGACACCGGCGAAATGCTTCTTGCTTTCTTCCACCTGTTGCGCAAGTGCGTCATCAGCGCCTTGCAGCCCTTCCACAAACCGCATCGCCGGACCGATGTTGCGCGCCGCCATCAGCATGCCGGCGAGCACCAGCTCATTAACCGCATTGGCGTTGGCACCGGGCGCATTGAATACCGGAATGCCGCGTTTGCTCATTTCGGCCACCGGGATATTATTGGTACCGACCCCGGCCCGGCCGATGGCCTGAACGCTTGCAGGGATCACCATGTCCTGCATCCTGGCCGAGCGCACCAGAATGGCGTCGGGCTCGGTCACGTCACTACCGGTTTCGTAATATTCCGCAGGCAGGCGTTTCAGTCCGTGCGCTGAAATCTTGTTGAGGATCAGAATGCGCTTGATCATGACACTCCCCCCTACCGGCGGCCGGATTAGGTATTGTTCTTTTCGAATTCCTTCAGGAAAGCCACCAGCGTTGCAACGCCCTCTTCCGGCATTGCATTGTAGATCGACGCCCGCATGCCGCCGACCGAACGGTGGCCCTTCAACTGCAGCAGGCCGCGGCTCTGCGCCTGCTTCAGGAACTCGTCGTCCAGCGCGGGGTTCTTGAGCGTGAACGGGATGTTCATGCGTGAACGGTTCTCGCGCGCGGTAGGGCAACTATAAAAATCCGTGGCGTCGAAATAATCGTACAACAGATTGGCCTTGCGGATATTGATCTTTTCCATTGCCGCCAGGCCGCCCTTGGCTTTCAGCAGCTTGAACACAAGCCCGGCGATGTACATGCCGTAGGTGGGCGGCGTGTTGTACATGGAATCGTTGTCGGCGTGAATCTTGTAATCGAGCATGGTAGGCGTGCCGGGCAGCGTTTCGCCGATCAGGTCTTTGCGCACGATGACGATCGTTAAACCAGCAGGCCCGATGTTCTTCTGCGCGCCCGCATAAATCAGGCCGAATTTCGACACATCGACCGGCCGCGACAGGATATGCGACGACATATCCGCCACCAGCGGCACGTCGCCGGTTTGCGGCGTCCAGAACATCTCGACGCCACCTATGGTTTCGTTGGAAGTGTGGTGCACGTAGGCCGCCTCGGGGTCGAGCTGCCACTGATCCTGCATCGGCGCATAACTGAAGTTCCTGTCGGCCGAGGATGCGACGACATTCACCTTGCAGTATTTCTGCGCTTCTTGAATAGCTTTCTTCGACCATTCGCCGGTATTGAGGTAATCCGCCTTGTTCTTGCCGCGCAGCAAATTCATCGGAATCATCGAGAACTGCATAGACGCCCCGCCCTGCAGGAACAACACCTTGTAATTGGCGGGAATGCCCATCAGTTCGCGCAGATCGGCCTCGGCCCCGGCGGCGATGGACATGAATTCCTTGCCGCGATGGCTCATCTCCATCACCGACATGCCGGAGCCGTGCCAGTCCGGCATTTCGGCCTGAGCTTGTAGCAGTACCTCTTTCGGCAGCACCGCCGGGCCGGCGGAGAAATTGTAAATCTGCGTCATAAGCTTGTCCCCCAAATTACTCTTCGTCGTCCGACTCGACCACTTTTTCCAGCCCGGAAAGTTTCTCGCCTTCGCCCAGGTTGATCAGCGTGACCCCCTGCGTGGCGCGGCCAAGCTCGCGGATTTCCTTGACGCGGGTGCGGATCAGCACGCCGCCCGTGGTGATCAGCATGATTTCGTCTTCGTCGTTCACCAGCTTGGCGGCCACCACCTTGCCGTTGCGCGCACTGGTGGCAATGGCGATCACGCCCTGCGTGCCTCGGCCCGAATGACGGAAGTCGGCCAGCACGGTGCGCTTGCCGTAACCGTTTTCGGTTGCCACCAGCACGGTCTGCTTGTCGTCTTCGGCGATCAGCACCGACAACACCTGCTGCCTGGCCTGCAGCTTCATGCCGCGCACGCCGCGCGTGGCGCGGCCCATGGGGCGCACATCCTCCTCGTCGAACCATACTGCCTTGCCGCCGTCCGACACCAGCACGATGTCATTGGCGCCGTTGGTCACTTCGGCGCCGATCAGGTAGTCGCCCTCGTCCAGGTTGATGGCGATGATACCGGCGCGGCGCGGGTTGGAGAATTCGGTGAGCGCGGTCTTTTTCACCGTGCCCTGCGCGGTCGCCATGAAGATGAAATGGTTCTCGTCGAACTCCTTGACCGACAGGATGGCGTTGATTTTCTCGCCGTCTTCCAGCGGGAACAGATTGACGATGGGCTTGCCGCGGCTGATGCGGCTGCCCTGCGGCACCTCGTACACCTTGAGCCAGTACACGCGGCCGCGGCTGGAGAAGCACAGGATGTGGTCATGGGTGTTGGCGACGAACATCTTGTCGATGAAATCGTCTTCCTTGGTCGCCGCCGCCTGCTTGCCGCGACCGCCGCGGCGTTGCGCACGGTATTCGTCCAGCGGCTGCGATTTCACATAGCCGGTGTGCGACAGCGTCACCACCACGTCCTGCGGCGTGATCAGATCTTCCAGGCTCAAATCCTGGGCATTGTGCACGATCTCGCTGCGGCGCTTGTCGCCGAACTGCTGCTTGATCGCGGCCAGTTCGGTCACGATAATTTCGGTCACGCGCTCCGGCTTCGCCAAAATATCCAGCAAGTCGGCGATGGTGTCGATGATTTCCTTGTACTCGTTGACGATCTTGTCCTGCTCCAGGCCGGTCAGGCGTTGCAACCGCAATTCCAGGATCGCCTGCGCCTGCACGTCGGAAAGCCGGTAACCGGTCTGCTGCAGGCCGAACTCAGGCAATAGCCCTTCGGGACGGAACGCATCGCTGGCCTCGGCGCGCGACAGCATTTCTTCCACCAGCGGCGAACGCCATTCGCGCGCCATCAAGCCCTGCTTGGCGACGGCGGGCGTCGGCGCAGCCTTGATCAGCGCGATGATCTCGTCCACATTGGACAGCGCCACCGCCAGGCCTTCCAGGATATGGCCGCGGTCGCGCGCTTTCTTCAGCTCGAACACCGTGCGGCGTGTCACCACTTCGCGGCGATGGCGCAGGAAGGCTTCCAGCATCTGTTTCAGGTTAAGCAGGCGCGGCTGGCCGTCGACCAGCGCCACCATGTTCATGCCGAAGGTATCCTGCAGCTGCGTCTGCTTATACAGATTGTTCAGCACCACTTCCGGCACTTCGCCGCGCTTCAACTCGATCACCATGCGCATGCCGGATTTGTCCGACTCGTCGCGCAGATCGGAAATGCCCTCGATCTTCTTGTCGTTGACCAACTCGGCGATTTTTTCGATCAGCGTCTTCTTGTTGACCTGGTACGGCAGCTCGTCGACGATGATCGCCTGGCGTTCGCCCTTGCCGATGTCCTCGAAATGGGTGCGCGCGCGCATCACGCAGCGGCCGCGCCCGGTGCGGTAACCTTCCCTGACACCGACCGTGCCGTAGATGATGCCGGCGGTGGGGAAATCCGGTGCCGGAACGATGTCGATGAGATCTTCCACGCCCAGGTCCGGATCTTTCAGCAGCGCCAGACAGGCATCCACCACTTCGTTCAGGTTATGCGGCGGGATATTGGTCGCCATGCCGACTGCGATACCGGAGGAACCGTTGATCAGCAGGTTGGGAATCTTCGCCGGCAGAACCAGCGGCTCGTTCTCGGAACCGTCGTAATTGGGGCCGAAATCGACGGTTTCGCGATCCAGATCGGCCAGCAGTTCGTGCGCGATGCGCGCCATGCGGATTTCGGTGTAACGCATCGCCGCCGCATTATCGCCGTCCACCGAGCCGAAGTTGCCCTGCCCGTCGACCAGCATGTAGCGCAGCGAAAAATCCTGCGCCATGCGCACGATGGTGTCGTATACCGCGGTATCGCCGTGCGGGTGGTATTTACCGATGACATCGCCGACGATACGTGCCGACTTCTTGTAAGGCCGATTCCAGTCGTTGGACAGCTCGTGCATCGCGTACAGCACGCGGCGGTGGACGGGTTTCAGGCCGTCCCGCACATCCGGCAGCGCACGCCCGACAATCACGCTCATCGCGTAATCCAGGTAGGAGCGGCGCATCTCTTCTTCGAGGCTTACGGGGAGGGTTTCCTTGGCGAACTGATCCATAAATTCCTGTGTTTTTACCACGACATAAAGTCTTGGATTTTAGCACGAGATGAGGCCCGAAACACCGTGAACCACGGCCGCCAGTTTGGCATCAAGCCGAGCTGTTGCGATGCAATTCGCTCCACCGTCAATAGACGACATGTTTAGTAGAGGAATATACTTTTCAAGGCTCGCCCAACCGTCCAATATCCACACTTCAAGGAGACTCCCCATGACCGTACTCGTCGGCAAAGCCGCCCCCAATTTCACCGCTGTCGCCGTGATGGGCGATAACACCATCAACGAGAACTTCAACCTGGCCGCCCAGATCAAGGGCAAGGCCGCGGTGC
>NZ_DASXVH010000097.1:0-3730 GCF_036504375.1 Novimethylophilus sp. | reverse complement strand
CGGGGTTTCGAAAGCATCGGCGCCGGGCAATGCCAAGCCGCGCACGGCGACGCGATGGGTCGGCCCCAGCAGGATTACACGCCGGATTTTGCCGGCTTGTGCCGCCAGCAGGGTATAAGCGCTGGCGTCGACCGGGCCGGAATAGATATAACCGGCGTGCGGCGCGATCAGCGCCTTGGGCGTGAGCGGCGGCGCCTCGGTTTGTGCCTGCACCAGCATCGCCTGGATTTGGTGGGTCAGCTCTGCCGGGTCGCTGGGATAGAACATGCCGGCGACGGCAGCTGGTCGGATGGTAGTCGTCATGGCGCTCCTAATCTTCTCCGGATGCTCCTGAACTTGGGTCGAGGCGGCGGGAATCAAGGGCAGCATGATATGATTTTGCGATGAATAACTATGTACTCATCCCTGCCGCCGGCGCGGGAAGCCGCATGGGCCTGGAGTTGCCCAAGCAGTATTCGCTCTTGCTCGACAAACCGTTGATCCATCATACGCTCTCCGTATTCTGCGCGCATCCGGCAGTGGCGCAAGTAATCGTGGTCATCAGCCCGCACGACAAATGCTGGGACAATTACGACTGGAGCGCGTTTGCCGGCCGCATAAAAGTGCTGCGTTGCGGCGGCGAGACGCGTGC
The DNA here is from genome assembly GCF_036504375.1 of Novimethylophilus sp. Lineage (NCBI taxonomy): Bacteria > Pseudomonadati > Pseudomonadota > Betaproteobacteria > Nitrosomonadales > Methylophilaceae > Novimethylophilus > Novimethylophilus sp. The sequence continues at coordinate 3,099 of NZ_DASXVH010000097.1, read as the reverse complement.
CGCCAGCGTGTTGAACGGATTGCAGGCGCTGCCATTGGCCGCGGACGACTGGGTGCTGGTGCACGACGCCGCCCGGCCCTGCATCACCGGTGAACTGCTGGACCGCCTGTTTGCCGAGCTGCAACAGGACGAAGTCGGCGGGCTGCTCGCCGTGCCCGTCGCGGACACGCTGAAACGGGCGTCGGCAGCCTGCCGCGTGGCCGCTACCGAACCGCGGGAAGGCCTGTGGCAGGCACAGACGCCGCAGATGTTCCGTTATGCCTTGCTCAGGCGCGGGCTGGAAGCGTTCGGCAACAGCACGCCTACCGACGAAGCCCAGGCTATCGAACATTTGGGGCTGGCGCCCAGGCTGGTGCTGGGTGAACGCAACAATCTGAAAGTGACTTTCCCGGAGGACTTGCTGATGGCGGAGAGAATTCTCAAAAAATGAACCGCCAAGACGCCAAGAACGCCAAGGATGAACTGGATAAATTTCTGGATGATTTGGTGCATGAGGTTATCGGGGCGGTGATTGAGGTGCATCGAGAACTTGGTCCGGGTTTTCTGGAGCATGTTTACGAAGAAGCGCTGGCGGTTGAATTGGCATTGAGAGAACTCCCGTTTATCAGGCAGAAGCCGGTGGGAGTGAGTTATAAGCAGGTTTCCGTGGGCGAAGGACGGCTCGATATGCTGGTAGGGGGTTGCCTCGTGTTGGAATTGAAGGCCGTCGATAGACTGTTGCCCATCCATTAAAGCGCAACTGATTTCTTATCTCAAAGCCACCGGCAACAAGCTTGGACTGCTGGTCAATTTTAATGAGCGACTTGTCCGCGATGGTATCCAGCGTGTTGTATTCTCATAATTCTTGGCGCTCTTGGCGTCTTGGCGGTTCGAAAGGTTTTTAATGATTAGAATAGGCCACGGTTTCGACGTGCACCCATTAGTCGCTGGCCGCAAGTGCATCATCGGCGGCGTGGATATCGCGCACAACAAAGGCCTGGACGGCCATTCCGACGCCGACGTGCTGCTGCATGCCATTTGCGACGCATTGCTGGGAGCGGCCGCTCTGGGCGACATCGGCAAGCATTTTCCCAATACCGACCCGCGTTTCAAGGGCATAGACAGCCGCGAACTGCTGCGCCATGTGACGGCCTTGTTGAAAGACAAAGGCTACGGCGTGGTGAACGTGGATGGCACCGTCATCGCCGAAGCGCCCAGGCTGGCACCGCATATCACGGCCATGTGCGCCAACATCGCGGCGGATATCGGCGTGGCGGCAGATTGCGTCAACGTCAAGGCCACGACCTCGGAACGGCTGGGTTTTACCGGTCGCGGCGAGGGGATAGCGGCCGAGGCGGTGTGCCTGATCCAGAAAGCTTGAGCGGTCCGACATTGAGCGACGCCCGCGCCAGTAAACCCATCGTCGTCAACGCGCCCGGTTTTCTGGTGATGCAGCTGGACGACGGCAACTTCCAGAGCCTGATGCGCAAGAGCCAGCCGCACCGGCTGGAACTGGGCTACACCCGCACCATGATGGGTTTTCTGCTGTTCAACCCTCACCCCAAGCATATCGCCATGATCGGTCTGGGCGGCGGCTCGATGCCCAAGCACTGCTATCGTCGCCTGCGCGATTCCAGCATCACGGTCGTTGAAATCAACCCCGAGGTGATCGCGCTGCGCAACCGGTTTCACGTGCCCTCCGACAACCAGCGCTTCACCGTCGTTTGCGGCGATGGCGCGGACTATGTGGCGCGGCAAAAGTCAGCGCTGGATGTACTCATCGTCGATGGCTTCGACACCAGCGGCCAGGCCCCGCAGCTCTGCACCCAGTGCTTTTACGACGCCTGCCACGCCAGCCTCGGCGATCATGGCGTGATGGTCGTCAACATCCTCGGTGCCGATCCCGGCATCGAAACCTACCTCGCCCGCATCCGGCACAGCTTTGACGGCGCGGTCGTGGTAGTGCCGTCGGAAGACTGCGACAACAAGATCGTGTTTGCGGTAAAAGGCCCGGCCATCGGCTTGCCGGACAGCGAATTGACGGTTCGGACGCAGGCGCTGGAAGCGCAGCATGGCCTGAAGTTTCAGCATGTGGCGGCGCAGTTGATGAACCACCGCCGCGCCGATGCCGGAGACGTTGAGTGAACACGCCCTGGCTGGCAGGACGGCTGGCCGGAGTGGATACGGCAAAAAAACCTTGGCGTCGAGAGCCGGTTTCAGGGCAAAGCAGCCCAAGCTTCAGCAATCGTCTGCCGACTGGCTGCGTGAAATGCGGGACGAAGCCCGCTAATGCCCAGATGCTTTATCTCGATACCAGCTTCATAACTCCTCTGCTGGTGAATGAAGAATCCAGCGAAGCGATTGAAGCCTGCCTGACCAGGTTACCTGCCGGTTCAATGGCAATCAGCCGCTGGACACGGGCCGAGTTCGGCAGCCTGATTGCCCGCCAAGTCCGCATGCGGCGATTCAGCGCAGCGGCAGCAAAATTGATCATCGACGAGTTCGGCGCTCTGGTGGAGCAATCATGCAGAGTTTTACTGCCGACCTCATCCGACTATGAAACGGCATTGGCGTATGTCACCTACTTTGATTCGGGGCTATGGAGTGGCGATGCCCTGCATCTGGCGATTGCCAGGAATCATCAGGCAGAAAAAATGCTGACATTGGATGAAGGCTTGCTCAAAGCCGCAAAACTTCTAGATAGTGTCATCACGAGATACCCAACCAAAGCACAAGGCAGCGAATCTGCACGGCGGCGAGGAATGACGACAGATTCTTGGCGTAGCGCGTAGCAATTCCCCGCCACCGCTTGAGCAGCAAGAAGGCGTTTTCGACAAGGTGGCGATGGCGATAGAGATGTTCGTCATACCTTCTGGGATTGTTACGGTTTTTTCGTGGAGGAATGACCGCACCCATACCCTGCGCCCTGGCTTGCTCCACAATCGCGTCACTGTCGTAGCCTTTATCGGCGATCAGGTATTCGGCATTCATTCCCGAAATCAAGTTTGCAGCCTCCGCACAGTCTGCGCGGGTAGCTTCTGTAGCAATGACTCGGATCGGCATACCATGCGCATCCACGGCCAGATGTATCTTGGTATTGAGCCCCCTTTTGTGCGGCTC
>NZ_DASXVH010000096.1:0-10241 GCF_036504375.1 Novimethylophilus sp. | reverse complement strand
GGTCGGCGTCGACCAGCGTTCCGCCTGCCGTCACCCCGACTGGACCGGTCCCGACGATCTGGCCATCAAGGTGCAGGAACTGCGCGAACTGACCGATTGGGAAAAACCGATCTACATCAAGATCGGCGCCACCCGTGTATTCAATGACGTGAAGCTGGCGGTCCATGCCGGCGCCGACGTGATCGTGCTGGACGGCATGCAGGGCGGCACGGCGGCGACGCAAACGATCTTCATCGAGGATATCGGCATTCCTACCCTGCCGGCCTTGCGTCAGGCGGTTGAGGCGCTGGAAGACATGAACATGAAGGGCAAGGTGCAGCTCATCATTTCCGGCGGTATCCGGACCGGCGCCGATGTTGCCAAGGCCCTGGCGATGGGTGCGGATGCCGTGGCCATTGGGCAGGGTGTCTTGTTCTCGCTCGGGTGCAACAGCGAAACCTATGTGCACAATGGCGAGCATATCAGCGCGGAAGCCGATTACGCCGCGCTGGGTACGGCGCCCGGTTATTGCCATCACTGCCACACCGGCAAGTGCCCGGTAGGTGTGACGACCCAGGATGAAATCCTCGAGCAGCGTATTCAGCCGGCCTATGCTTCCAAGCGGCTGCGCAATTACTTGAAGACGCTGACGATGGAGCTCACCACGGTGGCCCGTGCCTGCGGAAAAATGGACGTTCACCACCTGGAGCGTGAAGACCTGGTGGCGTTGACGATAGAAGCCGCTGCGATGGCCAAGATTCCGTTGGCCGGCACCAGCTGGATACCGGGGGTTTCGCAATTCTAATTTCCATGTTGTAACTCCTCCCGACCGTTGTGTCGGTTTATGAAGGGAGCTATTGCAATGCTGAACGTACCACAGGATGTGACGGGACTTACCTCCCCCCGATCATCAAAGGCAGCAAATGTCTTGACGTGTTCGCCCGGCGCAATGGCTCCCTTCATTCTTTTTGTCAAACGGGAATGCTCATTCCCTTCTCGATCTGCTTTTGTCAAATGTTTTAGCAGCAAACCGTGAGTGCCTTATCAATTTGTTGATGGCGAGAAGCACTTTTTTGTCGGTAGTTAACTAGTGACCAAAAGGAGCAAGTGATGAAACAGGATTTACAGTCTCGGATACAAAGAATGTTTATTCAGGATTGCATCATGGCCTGGGTAGACGTTTTGCTGTTGTGGGTTGCTGTGGCTTTTGTGCTGGTCGGTATTCTCGGCATTGTCGAGGATAGCAATATTCGTTTTGCGCTTTATGCCGGTAGCGGTTTGCTGGTGCTGTTCAATACGGCGTCGGTTGCCGCGATGACCAGCCATTATGCCGAGGACAAGGATTTTATCTATGGCCTGGACATCAAGCACCTGGACGCCAACCGGCTCGCTGCGGCGACGATGGCCGGGGGCAAGGATTTTTCCTTGGCTTCGACTTCCACCGGCTCCAAATAAATGGGTCTGATCGGAAAATAACAATAATTCGTTTATTCATAAGGAGGGAGTTGTGATGGCACAGAAATACGTACCGAAAAAGCAAAGCGGCATTGGTCAGTTTATCGACAGTATTTTCATTCTTATCCTGGTTTACGTCAGCCTGTATATCCCGTTACTGCTGAAATCCGAAGCCGCTGCTGAAGCGGCCAAGGCCGGAGCGGCAAAGCCGACCTGGGATTCGTTGCATTTGCCGGCCGTGGTGCAGGAACAATGGGTAAAGCTGGGCTTTGATGCCGAAAAGGCGGCAGGGCTGATCGATACCAAATTCGACTACACCATCGATCCCATCATGCTGCTGATTACCGTGGGCGTGATCGTTGGCTATTTTGTCTACATGATCAAGGCTTCCGACAAGCAGTACCGCGAAGTCATTGCCGAGAAGTTCGGCGACAGATAGCCGCCTGAGATCGCGTGAATCACGCTTGATAACGAAAGGATGAACATGAGTTTCTGGCAACTATTGAGTTACGCCGCCTGGGGAATATCCGGTTTGCTGCTGTTCTGGATGCTGGCCGACATGGTGCGCGTGGCAAAGGAATATGACGAAGATTTCCTGATGAGTTCGCGCGAAGGTGCCGACGAACTTGCCGAGAAATAATCCTTAACCAAAGGGAGGACGGGAGATGAGTAATTCTGCAAGCGCTGCAACGACGGAGCGCATATCAATGCTGAAGGTGCTGAACCCTTTTCATATATGGGCTTTAGGGGTAGGCATCGTTCTGGTGGGTGAGTTCATGGGGTGGAACTTCTCGGTTGCCAAGGGAGGGGCATATGGTTCGCTGATCGCCTGCTGGGTGATCGGTCTGCTGTATACCTGTGTCGCCATGATCGATTCTGAAGTGACTTCAACGGTGGCAGCAGCAGGGGGGCAATACACCCAGGCCAAGCATATCATCGGGCCATTGATGGCGTTCAATGTCGGCTTGTATCTGGTCATGGCCTATACCATGCTGGAAGCGGCGGATGCGCTGGTAGTGGGCGACCTGATGAAATCCGGGGCCGAGGCGCTGGGATTTGCCGGGCTGGACACCAAACCGTTTGTGGTGCTGACCATCGCTTTCCTGGCCTGGTTGAACTATCGCGGCGTATTCATGACACTGACGCTCAACTTCGTCATTACGCTGGTCGCTTTTTTTGCGATCCTGATCCTGTTCATCGGCGTCGATCCCATGCATCCGGGAGCCATACTCAAGCACAAGGAGCTGCTGACCGATCTGCCTTATGGCTGGATAGGGGTGATCGCATCGCTGCAGTTCGGCATGTGGTATTACCTGGGGATCGAGGGCACCTGTCAGGCAGCCGAGGAAGTGCGCTCCGCGGGCCGTTCCATTCCGCTGGGCACCATGGGCGGCATGATGACCCTGCTGGTGGCCGCGACGCTGACCTGGTATATCTGCTCCGGCCTCATGCCATGGCAATATCTGGGACAGGCGGTAACACCGTTGTATGATGCCGCCACCATCGTGGGCAATACCAAGCTGCAGATCCTGCTGTTCGTCGGTACCATGTTCGCAGCCGTGGCTTCCGCTAACGGCTGTATCAACGATGCCGCGCGGGCCTGGTTCTCGCTGGGGCGAGATCGCTATATGCCGGTGTGGTTCGGCGCCATCCATCCGCGTTACCGCACGCCGTACCGCGCCATCATCTTTCTGATTCCGATTGCCGTTTCCTTTGCTTTCACCGGCCTGCTGGATCAGGTGATTACTTTCTCCATCCTGTCGGGCTTGCTGGGCTATACCTTCATGTCCATCAACATGGTGAAGTTCCGCAGAAAATGGCCGCTCGACAGCATCAAGCGCGGGTACGTCCACCCGTTTCATCCGATCCCGGCGATCACGCTGTTTATCCTGTGCGCGGCGGTCTACTTTGCCACCTTCCTGGGCTATGGCGCGTCGCTGCTGTCCATCATGGCTTTCTACATCGTGGCCTCGGTGTGGTTCACGTTCCGGCGCTACCAGTTCGTCAAGCGCGGTGACCAGTTCACCATGCCATGGCCGCGTCCCAACGGCTATTAACCCAAGGAGGAACAACTGATGAACAGCAATTTACTTTGTGCCATCGATGGCTCGCACAGTTCCGACAAGGCGGTGGATTACGCCGTCGACCTCGCCAGAAAAACCGGCGCGCACCTGACATTTATCGCCGTGAACCATGTCACGGATGAAGACCTGTCGCATAGCTACTTCTGGGATTCGACGATGCTCGATGCGGCGGACGCCCAGATGCAGGGCGAACTGGAGTCCGCCTTCGCCAGGGCGAAGGCGGCAGGGCTGCAGGACGTCGCCTGCGCCGTGGAAGGCGGGCATAATATTGCAGCCGCCATTATCGGCTTCGCGGAGAAAAACGGCTACGACCACATCATCACCGGTTCGGTTGGACGAACCGGCGTGTCCCGCATGCTGCTGGGTTCCATCGCCCAGGATGTCATCGTCAAGGCGCATTGTCCGGTAACGGCGGTGCGCTGAACGCGGGTGGCTTTTTAACGTAGTCCGAAGAGAGCGAGCCGGCAGCCTAGGATCGCTCTCTTTATTCTCGATGGGAGCCAGAAAATGTCTTATGCCCCGGTTGTGCTAGCGGCGTTGCTGATGGCCGTTCTGTGGTGGATGTACCAGGACCATCATCGGAAAACGAGAATGGGACGTTCGCAATTGCTGGATGAATGTGTTTCCTTGTTTGAAAGTCCGAAACTGTCCAGCAACGAGGCCGGTTACGCCGGGCTGGAAGGCATCTATCGCGGATTTCGGGTACGGATGACCCTGGAAGAAGACCATATGACGATGCGCAAAATCCCGTCGCTCTGGCTGCATCTCGAGGTGCAGGCCAAGGATGCGGCGACAATCGGCACGCTGGATATGTTGATGCGGCCGCAGAATACTGAATTTTACAGTCCCTCCTGGGATTGGAATGGCAGCGTGACGCCCTTGCCCGGGTGGCCCAGCCACGCCATTTACCGCACGCAGGGCGAATCTCCGGATTTGCAGGCAATCGACAGCTGCGTGCGCCGTTTGTTTACCGATGAAAAAGCGAAAGAACTATTGTTGATGCCGCGCGCGGTGCGCCTGACATATCAGGCGAAGCAGGCGGAACGGGGCGAATATCTGCTGCTGCGAATGGCTGCGTTCGATCATGCGCCCTTGCAACAGGAAAGCGTACGCGGCCTGCTACAGCAGGCTATCGGCATTCGCCAGCATCTCGAAGGAGCGCAAGCATCATGATGAGCATTGCCCAGAAACCGGTTAAGGCGCCGCTGCACCCTGTTGTGGTGTTGCTGATTGCGCTGGTTCTGCCCGGCGTGGGGCAGGTGGTGAACAATACGCCGTCGCGCGGCCTGATGATGCTGTTTTTCATGCTGATGCTGGGGGTGATTACCTTCAACCTGGCTGGCCCGGAGATTTCCGTCGTGGGGAAGTTTTCCGGCGGGCTGTTCATTTATGCCTTGTCGGTGATCGACGCCTATTATTGGGCACGCTACCGCTGGGAGCGGTTTCGGCGCGGTGTATGAAGCCTGTCGCTATCCTCCAGTTTTCGCCATCGGAAGGGCCTGGGCATCTGGCCGATTTTCTCGATAGCGCCGATATCCCATGGAAGCTCATCCGCGTCGACGCCGGCGCCCCATTGCCGCCGGACAGCAGTGCCTGCAGCGGCATGGCGATGATGGGCGGCCCCATGAGCGTGAACGATCCGTTGCCGTGGGTCCCGCCCCTGCTCGATCTGATCCGGCAATTCAACCATAACGGCATTCCGCTGCTGGGTCATTGCCTGGGCGGCCAGTTGATGTCCATGGCACTGGGGGGTGCCGTCACGGATAACAAGTGCAAGGAGGTGGGCTGGCACGAGGTCGACGTTGCGGATGAGCCGCAAGCCCGGGAGTGGTTCGGCCATGTGCGCAAGTTCACGACCTTCCAGTGGCATTACCAGACCTTCAGCATTCCGCCGGGAGCAACCCGCGTACTGCGTAACCGCTATTGCGAGAATCAGGCGTTCACGCTCGGGCCGCACATCGGTTTCCAGTGCCACATCGAGATGACCGCGAAGATGGTGAAAAAGTGGTGCGAGAGCGATGAACAAGAAATTGCCGCCGCTGCCGGCACCCCTTCGGTGCAGTCCGTCGCGCAAATCCTGGAAGGCCTGGAAATGCGCGTGGGGCGGCTGAACCGGCTGGCAGACAGCGTTTACACCCACTGGATGGATGGATTAAGAAAATAAGAAAAAGGTAGTGTGTCATGCAATTTCGAATCAAAACATTCCGCATGAAAGTGGTGGTGGCTGCCGCCACGATTACCCTGGTCGGTTATGCCAGCCTGGTAGGCTTCATGACCAGCACGCGCGCCACGGAAGCCAGGCAAAACGGCATCAGAATTGCCCAGCAGATAGCGCAGGACGAAGCCCGGAAGATTTCGCTGCGCCTTTCGCTGGCGATGTCGATCGGCCAGAATTCCGGCTACGCGATTATCGGGCTGCAGCAGGGCGGTCTGGATAGCCGGCCGCTGGTCAATCAGATGATCGCCGGAACGTTGCGTGAGCACAGGGAAATCCTGGCGCTCTACACCGGCTGGGAAGCCGGTGCGTTCGATGGCAAGGATGCGAATTTCATCAACCGTACGGACCTCGGCTCCGATGCCGCCGGCCGCTTCATGCCTTACTGGCATTTCGATGGCGAGCGGGCGGTGGTGGAACCTCTGGTCGATTACGACAAGGAGGGCGCGGGGGATTACTATCAGCTGCCAAAAAAATCCGGCAAGCCGGTGCTGATCGATCCCTACGTCTATGCGGTGTCGGGTGTGCCCACGCTGATGACTTCGCTAGTCACACCCTTGATGGTGAATGGGAAATTCGTCGGCATCAGTGGTGTCGATATCGGGTTGAAGAGTTTCCATACGGAGCTGGAAAAAGTCCGCCCGTTCGAGGTCGGCTTCCTCAAGCTGTACTCGAATTCCGGCACTTATATCGCATTGCCGGAGAGCGCCAGAATCGGCAAGGCGGCCAGCGCCGACGAGTTGCCGCCGCCGGCGCGCAATGCACTCAAGGGTGGCCATTCGTTTCAATATGTTGAAAACGATATAGGCCACTTTCTCGAGCCGGTGTGGGTTAGCGGAGCGGACGCGCCGTGGATACTGGAAGTAACGGTGCCGATTTCCAAACTGCTGGAAAGCTCTGTTGCCGATCGCAACAAATCCTTGCTGATCGGCTTGGCAAGCCTGGTGCTGATGTTCGTCGTGCTGGTGTTCCTGCTCAATGTACTGACCAAGCCAATACACAGGATGCGCGATGCCATGTGCGGCCTGGCTGGAGGCAGCGGCGACCTGAGCTGCCATCTGACGGTCGACAGCGAGGACGAGATCGGCGAAACGGCGCAGGCATTCAATCAATTCGTCGACAAGCTGCGCCGTATGCTGCTGGACGTGCGCGAGGAAATCGAACAGCTGGGCAGCGGCATCAACCGGCTTGCCGGCGTCACCCGGAGGATTGACGAGGACTCGCGCAGGAATGCCGATATTTCCAGTGAAAATGCCGCAACGCTGGAGCAGCTGACCACCAGCATCGCGCATGTCGCCGACAGCGCCAGGAGTGCGGACGGCATGAGCAGGGAAGCCGGCGAATGTTCCACCGCCAGCGTCGACACCGTGCTCCGCGCATCCGACATGGTGGCCAAGGTGTCAGCCGACATGGGCGCATTGAGCACCACCATGAAAGATCTGTCGCAGCGCTCGGTCGAAATCCAGAGCATAGTCGGCGTGATCAAGGAAATTTCCGACCAGACCAATCTGCTGGCGCTTAATGCGGCGATCGAAGCCGCCCGCGCCGGCGAAGTGGGCCGAGGGTTTGCCGTGGTGGCCGATGAAGTGCGCAAGCTGGCGGAGCGCACTGCCAAGGCCACGGTGCAGATCGGCGAGATGATCGAGGGGGTGCATCAGGATACCGAACGGGCGGTGAACAATATGGAGGCGGCCGGAAACGCCGTGAGCGGCAGCGTGCAACAGTCGAACGAGGCGGCAGTCGAGATCCGCAAGATGCAGGAAATGCTGCAGGCCGTGGTCGTGATGATGGCCGAGATCGCGGGTGCGACCAACGAGCAATCGGTGGCCGCTTCGCAGATGGCGCAATCCGTGGAGCGCGTCGACCACATGGCGCAAGCGACCAACCAGTCGATGCACGATGCCTCGCTGACGATCCAGCAGCTGGATGAGCGCGCGGCCCAACTGCTGCAGATCGTCGGGCAGTTCAAGCTGTGAGCGTGCGGAAAATTATCGATTACATTGAGAGGTCGTTATGCTTTCCTGGTTGAAATTTATGCAAAAGCAGGATGCTCCGGTTGTGGCCATGCCCATCGAAGCGCCGGAGCCTGCCTTGGCTCCGAGGCCGGTAGCGGAAGATTTTGATGGGATATGGCTCGGTGTGAGTCAGTTGAGCAGCCGGATCAGGCATCTGGTGCAATATGCGCTTAATGCGGAATCCACGCACGCCGGCAGCATCATGGAGGTCGAAGAGCGCTTGGGGGCGATGCGGCTGGAAATTACCAATGCCATGGCCAAGATGGAGCATGGGATTTCCAACGCGGAAGACCGGAGAATCCAATCCGTCGAGCAATTGAAGAGCGCCATGCAGACTATCGAAAGCGGCTTGGGCGGACTGGACCAATCGCTGGCGCGGAAAATCGCAGAAATCGGTAATGTAGTCGATGTGCTGGAGCGCATCGGGAAAGAACTGGATCTGCTTGCGCTCAATGCGGCCATTCAGTCGGCGGCAGCCGGGGAAGTGGGGAGGCCATTCGGTGTCGTCTCGGACCATATCCGCGGGTTGGCGCGCGATACCGTGGCCAACGCCAAGCAGGTATCCGCGCTGCTGGACTTCTCGATATTTCAGAAACAGCTTGCCGAATTCAGCAGGGTAAGCGGAATCAGCGTACACGAAGTCGACAACCAGACATATGCGGCATTCGATGCCGTGTCCGATGCGTTTGACGAATTGCGGATGGCCCTGGAAAAAGTCGACGAGCACAGCAAGGTAGTGGTCTCGATGCAAAGCGTAAGCCGTGGTGCGCTGGGGCGGCAAAGAGCCAAGGCGGAGTGGGCCAGGGATATTGCCCGGACGCTTGCCGAGGCAACCATAACCAGAGAGCCGCAGTTCGGGTTGCAACGGGTGTTGAGCGATCAGTGCGTTCATGCAGCGGGATATGACCGCTTGGAAGCCATTCGTTCGCGTAACAGGTTGAGAGTGGCCATTGAACCTTCTTTCAAGGGGCTCTCGTTCCGCTTACGCCCCGGAGAGCCACTGAGAGGTCTGGACGTGGATTATGCGACGTCCTTTGCTCGCTGGCTTGGCGTACAAGTTGAGTTTGTCGAGTATCCATGGGATCAATGCACTGAATTGCTGTATGTGGGGCGACGTCCTCAGGAGCAGGAGGTCGATCTGGTGTGGAGTGCGCTCCCACCCAACGCCGCCTACGAAGGCGTCGCCTTTTCCGACAGTTACACTTATCTCAATTATGTGCTGGCGCGTCGTGTCAATGACACCCGTATCAACGGACTGCCTGATCTATCGGACAAAGTCGTCGGCTGCATCAACGACCCTGCTGCGTTTGCGACGCTGGAGGCCGCCGGGCTGCGCTGGAGCAAGCATAGCCATGTCGAGCCAGGCAAAACGCGGGTTGCCAACCTGATCGGATTCTCGGATCAAAGCGTCATCCATGATGCGCTTGCCGACGGCGTTGTTGATGCATTTGCGGCAGACCAACCGATCTTTGCCTGGGCTTGCTATGGTGAAGGCAGTCCCTGGCGCGGAAAAATAGAAATCCTCCCAGAGAATCTGGCTCCTGAACCTTGGTACTACGCCGTTGGAACGGCAGATGGTCATTCTTCATACCACCTGCTCGCCGCCGTAAACCGCTTCCTGTCTGATTTCAAAAAGTCCCAAGAGCGCAAGGAGATTGAAATGCGCTGGCAATTCACGGTTATAGACGGAACAAGAAGTTACAGGGATGAGCCAGGTCACCTGCATGGCGAGGCTGCGCTGGCGGAGGCATGAAGCGCGCATGGATGAGTGCTATTGATGCGTGGGGTGCGTCTGACCGGCCGCATTTCAGCCGCCGATTTAGCTGTTTGAAATGATCTAACCACTTTGGAGTAATCCCTAAATGGGATTGTGCTGGCTGGATGCCGGTTTGATAATCGAATCGAGTGGAATGGCTTTGCCCCCTCCCGGATTGCAGGGCTATTCCACTTACATCTCCTCCTGGACTAAGAGTTAAGGCTTGGTTAGGACTTGGAAGGGGGTCGGGTAATGACGATGCATGAAATGGCGGACAGTGCCCCCAGCTTTGTTTCCGCCGAGATATTCATGCAACAAGGCTGGGCATTGCGTGATCCCCTTCGTTTTTTGGAGCGAACCGGAGAGATGCTGATATCGGGCAAGGACTTAAGTGGCTTGGGTTCTAACTTGTGTAAAGGTGAACAGAATGAATCTTCCCATCGATTTCCCCATAGAGGACGTTCAGGGCATGCTTGATACGCGCCATCTTGCGATCGACAAGGTCGGCATCAAGGCCATCCGCCATCCGATCAAGGTCAAGGACAAGAGCGGCGGGGTGCAGCATACCGTGGCGATGTTCAACATGTACGTGCATTTGCCGCACAACTTCAAGGGCACGCACATGTCGCGCTTTGTCGAGATCCTCAACATGAACGAGCGCGAGATTTCGGTGGAGAGTTTCGAGACCATCCTGCGCGAGATGGTCAAGCGCCTCGAGGCCCAGTCCGGGCATATCG
>NZ_DASXVH010000095.1:0-3856 GCF_036504375.1 Novimethylophilus sp. | reverse complement strand
ACGTCATGCCCGCCCACCCATAAAATAAAACCGATCGCGCCGAACACCAGCAGGATGACGGCAGCCATCAACGATGCGCGCTGGCGAATGCGGCGTACGCTGGTGGCAAATACCTGTTCGACGCGCTCGCCGAACAAATATCTATCCTGCGACTCGTGGCCGTAGGCCTGCACGGTGCGGATTTCGTGCAGCGCTTCGTCAATGTAGGCGCCGACATCGGCGACGCGGTCCTGGCTGGCGCGTGACAGTTTGCGCACCCGTTTGCCGAACAACAGAATCGGCACGATCACCAGCGGCACACCGAGCAGCACCAGCGCAGTGAGTTTCGCGCTGGTCACGAACAGCATCACCAGCGCGCCCAGCATGTTGAGAAAATTGCGCAGCGCCATCGAGATCGAGGAGCCGATCGCCGATTCCAGCACGGTGGTGTCGCTGGTCAAGCGCGAGATCACTTCGCCGGTACGCGCGGTTTCGAAAAAGCCGGGCGACAGTTCCAGCAGGTGGCCGAACACGGCGCGGCGGATGTCGGCGGTTACCCGCTCGCCTATCCATGAAACGTAATAAAAGCGCGTGAAAGTGGCCGCCGCCATCACGGCGATGACCGCCAGCATGCCCACCAGCGCCTGGTCGAGCAGCGCGGTGCTGCCTGCCGACAGGCCGTGGTCGATGACAATTTTCAGCCCCTGGCCCAGCGCCAGGATACTGGCGGAGGCAACCACCAGCGCTGCCGAGGCGGTTACAATCTGTCTGCGATAGGGCCCGAGAAAGCCGGCGATGCGGGCGAGCTGGCGAATATTCTTGCTTTTCGGGCGTTCTTGCGTGATGTTGTTCTGATTGGACATAGCTCAATGATACTTCGGGGACGACGAATAATGACGATTTCATTCAAAGGCTTCGGCCATGGCTGATTGCCCTTGCGGTAGCGGTATGACCTATGCCGCATGCTGCGGCCTCCTGCACGCTGGCAAGCCGGCACCCGATGCCGAGGCGCTGATGCGTTCCCGCTACAGCGCGTATGTCCTCCGGCTGGAGCCTTATCTGCTGGCGACCTGGCATCCGCGCACGCGCCCCCGGAGCCTGGATTTTTCCGCCGGGCCGGCGACCGGATGGCTGGGGCTGGAGGTGAGGCGCCATGATCCGGTCGACGCGGATCATGCCGTCGTCGAATTCGTCGCCAGATACAAAATCAATGGCCGGGCTTATCGGTTACATGAAACCAGCCGTTTCGTGCACGAGGGCAATCGCTGGTATTATGTCGACGGCAAGCTGGATCCGGCGGATATGCGTTGAACCGGCAACGGCGATCCCGGATATTCAACTATGGCCATGCAAGCGCCAACAGGCAATTCCGCGGAGCAGCGCGAAAGCGAAGCGCTGCTTCCCTCCTAAGTTACCAAAACTCCCCAGGGTGTATTCATCGGTCTTTCCTAGGCGATTGCCGATCCTGATGGCGCCGCTGGCCGAAGATTTCGCTATCGTGCGCGATCGGTTGGGGTGGAGTTGTCAAGAATGGTAAAAGTTACCTTCGGCCGGGATTCCAACCAATCCGGTCTGTCGAACCCGCCCGGCCTTTCGATGCTCGTCACGGGCCGCCCTGTTTAGTTGTCGCGCGAGAAGGTTTCGCACAGGATATTCAGCAGTGCGGCAAACACCGGGACCAGTTCCGCAGGGCGGACCGGGGAGCTTTCGTCCGTGCCGGCGATGACGAAGGCGATGGTCGCGCGGTCCAGATCCTCACGGAACTGTACCAGATAGTCCTGCTCGGCTTTGCCGATCAATTCCAGTTTGCGTAGCCCGGATTCTATGCATTCCAGGCAGGCTTCGTCGGAGAGTTCGTAAAACAGCGCCTTGCCGATGACGGCGGCGCCTTGGACCACATCCGGCACGATATCCTCGTTTTTCAACGGCAGCGTCAGGATGATGAACGTCATGCCGGCAAAACATTGATAGACGCCCAGCATATCGAAATCGGCCTGCCGCTCCTCGCGGGGCGAGCGTCCCAGATGCCGGACCGCTTTCAGCGTCAGATAGGCGGCAATGAACGTTGCCGCGGCGAACACATCCTGCTCGGTATCTCCGGTGAGTTCGGCAGTCTCGGCATCGGTTTCCGCCAGACAGGCGGTGTAGAGATCCAGCAGGCGCTGGGAGTATGGGGTCGTCATTAAAATACTTTCATTGTTTTTTAACCACGGGGGGAACCAGAACCGGATCGAATTGAGAGTTTTTGCTTTTCCTGCGTTCCCCGTGGTTCATGATTGTTGAATGGATTATGCCGCCGAAGCGATATGCGCCGCCCATTCGATGGCTTCGAGGTGGGCGAGGTTGGCGGTTTTGACGTCTATGCCGGCAAAATTCTGGTCTTCCGGCAGCGCTTCGCCTTCGCAGGCGCGAGCCACTGCGAGGATATGCGCATACTTGCCTTCATTCTCCAGCAGCGCCTGGGCGACGGTCTCGGGCAGGTTGGCGCGCTCCAGCAGCTGCTGGAGCGGGGTCTGCATGATGCGGTCCAGCAATGAAAACATGCCGGCGATGAACAGGTGATCCTGGTCGCGTTTGTCCATCGTTTTTGCGCCTAAGAGTTCCATCAGCCGTGCGCGCATCATCGCGTTCTGGGTAAGCGCGGGCGAGGCGCCGCTGCCGGCCGTCGCGGCCAGCAGCGACAGCCATTTGAACAGTTGCTGGTAGCCGATGATCGCCAGCGCGTGGCGTACCGATTCGACCCGCGTGCTCAAGCCGAAATAGGGCGAGTTGATATAGCGCAGCAGCTTGAAAGACACGGTCACGTCTTTATTGAACAGGGTTTCGATGTCTTTCGGCTCGGCCTCCTGCTGCACCGCGCTGATCAATTCCAGCACCGCGGCGTGCGCCGGATTGATGCTTGGCCTGGCGGCGATAGGGGGCGTGTCGAGCGGACTGCATCCATCGAAATACAAACTGCCGGTAGCATGCGCGCGAACGAAATCGGCAGCGGTATCCACCCCGCTCAGCACAATGCCCGGAGTGGCATGCTCTGCGCCGGTGAGCGGCACCAGGTAGAAATCGGCCAAGCCCAGCGTGCCGCCGGCGGCATCGGTTGCGATGGCGACACGGTAGCCGGCAGCGCGCGCTTCGCCGGTGAGCGGCAGGTCCAGGCCTGGTGCATCGGTGATCAATATGGTGTTCCTGGCCAGTTTTTTCAGCAGCACCGCGTCTTCCAGCCAATCCAGCGGCAGCAAAAAAGTCATGCGCGGGTCGTCGAGATTGACCAGCCGCAGCATGACGGGCATCAATACGTCACGCATTGCTTCTGCGACAAACAGCCGGCAGAAGGCGATCTCGCGGTTGCGGTCGATGATCAGCGAGCGCCGTAGCAGATGGTTGGGGTCGAATGCCATGTCTTTAGCCAGCCGCAGATGAACGCGGATATTTCGAATCGGAGGTTTTATCCGCGTTCATCTGCGTTAATCGGCGGCTGATATTGTTGTTGGCGTCACATCTTCTGCCTGATCGCCAGCACCGCCTGGTTGCGCAGCGTGCGCAGCAGCGAAAGCTGGCGCTGCGACACCTGCATTGCGTTGGCCTGCTCCATGTCCGCATAAAACAGGGCGATGGCCTTGCCGTTGATCATGACCGGCAGCAGCAGGAAGCTCTGCGAGGTCACTGCTTCGCGATACCACGTGGGGATTTTGGAGGCGATATTCTGCGCGGTGACATCCTCAATCACGATGTCGGCGCCTTTATCCATCGCGAGGTGGAAGACATCCGGCGTGAATGCCATGGAAAACCTGAACTTGGCCAGCACCGCATCGCTATCCCTGCCGAAGCCGAAGCGCGCCGCCATCTGGTTGTTTTTTGTGTCGCGCACGAATATCAGCGT
>NZ_DASXVH010000094.1:0-13075 GCF_036504375.1 Novimethylophilus sp. | reverse complement strand
CAGGTAAATACTGTTGACCGATCTCACCGAAAGACCGGTCAGCTGGGCTGCACTCATCGCCGTGAAATCCAGGGCAAAACACCTTACAAGCTGTCTGAATTTAGCCTCGCTGATTTTAGAACGTCGGTAATACCTGTTTTTCCTAACCATATTAGGAAGTTATCACACCTTAATCGGTGCTTTGCTTCCTAAGACCCTAAAACAATTAATTAAGATTACATTTGACGCATGCATAAGGGTGGTCTAATCTGCAAAAATACTACGGCAAACGGCCCCGGTAAAACCGTCATATATCAATTGTCCGAGCACACGAGAGGAGATTCACTCATGCTCAAGTCGCTTCATATCAGTCCGGAGAAATGTACGGGCTGTCTGCAGTGCGAAATGGCCTGTTCCTACGAACACGAAGGCGTATTCAATACCGCCAAGTCGCGCATCAAAGTGTTCGATTTCCACCATGAAGGCCGTAAAGTACCGTATACCTGCACCCAATGCGCGGAAGCCTGGTGCATGCAGGCTTGCCCGGTCGATGCCATCCGTCTCGATGTGACTACGGGCGCCAAGGTCGTGTTTGAGTCGACTTGCGTAGGCTGCAAGGTTTGCACCATTTCCTGTCCTTTCGGCACCATCAATTACAACCACGACACCGGCAAGGTGGCCAAGTGCGACCTGTGCGGCGGCGATCCGGAATGCGCGAAAGCCTGCCCGACCGGCGCCATCACTTATATCGATGCCGACTGGACCGGCCTGGAAAAAATGCGCATGTGGGCGGCCAAAACCGACACACAGCCGCGCGTTTGAGGAGAAACGATCATGTCATGGCATAGAAAAGTTCTGCGCGTGAATCTGACTCAAGGCACCTGTGTGCCCGAGCCGCTTAACATGGAATGGACCGAGCAGTATCTCGGCCAGCGCGGGCTGGCCACCAAGTATTTCTGTGAAGAAGTCGACCCCAAGGTCGATCCGCTCTCGCCGGAAAACAAGTTGATCTACACCACCGGTCCGCTGACCGGCACCATGGCCTCGACCGGCGGCCGCTATTCGGTTGTCACCAAGGGGCCCCTGACCGGCGCCATCGCCTGCTCCAACTCGGGCGGCTATTTCGGTGCCGAACTGCGGTTCGCGGGATGGGACATGATCATTCTCGAAGGCAAGTCGCCCAAGCCGGTTTACCTGCATATCGAAAACGACAAGGCGGAATTGCTGCCGGCCGAGGGTTTCATCTGGGGCAAGAGCGTTTGGGAAACCGAAGAAATGATCAAGACCCGGCACCAGGACCCGCTGATGCGCGTGTCCTGTATCGGTCGTGCGGGGGAAGAGGGTGTGCTGTTTGCCGCCATCGTCAATGATCTGCACCGCGCCGCCGGCCGCTCCGGCGTCGGCACGGTGATGGGCTCGAAAAACCTCAAGGCAGTAGCCGTGCGCGGCACCAAAGGCGTGGGCGGCATCAAGGATCCCAAGGCGTTTTTTGCGGCGACGGCCGCCGGCAAGAAAATTCTGGCCGACAATGCGGTCACCGGCCAGGGATTGCCGAAATTCGGTACCCAGGTGCTGATGAACGTCATCAATGAAATGGGCGCCTCGCCCACGCGCAACCACCAGGATGTGCAGTTCGAGGGCGCGAGCAAGATTTCTGGCGAAGCCATGCACGAGAAGCGTGCCACCGACGGCAAAACTCATCTGGTGACCAACCAGGCCTGCTTCGGCTGCACCATCGCCTGCGGACGGATTTCCAGGATCGACGAAGGCCATTTCACGGTCAAGACCCGTCCCGAATACTGGGGTGCTTCCGGCGGTCTGGAATATGAAGCCGCCTGGGCGTTTGGCAATGCCAACGGCGTCGACGACCTCGAAGCACTGCAGTTCTGCAATCTGCTGTGCAATGAGGAGGGCATGGACCCGATCACGCTGGGCGCTACCATAGGCGCGGTGATGGAGCTTTACGAAATCGGCGCGCTCACCAAGGAAGAGATCGGTTTCGAAGCACCGTTCGGTTCAACCGAAGCGGTGGTCAAATTGACCGAAATGACCGCCAATGGCGAAGGTTTCGGCAAGATCATGGGTTTGGGCTCCAAGCGCCTGTGCGAAAAGTACGGCCATCCTGAACTGTCGATGTCGGTCAAGGGCCAGGAATTCCCGGCCTATGACGGCCGCGCACTGCAAGGCATGGGGCTGGAATATGCGACTTCCAACCGCGGCGCCTGCCACTTGCGCGGCTACATGGTCGCCACCGAAGTGCTGGGCATCCCGTTCAAGACCGAGCCGCAAGCGACCGAAGGCAAGCCGGAACTGCTCAAGGCGTTCCAGGACGCGACCGCGGTGTTCGACTCGGCCGGCATTTGCGTATTCACCTCGTTCGCCTGGGGCTTGCCGGACATCCAGCCGCAGATCCAGGCTGCCTGCGAGGGCGACTGGTCGCTGGAAAAGCTGACCGAGATGGGCGAGCGCATCTGGAACATGGAGCGCGAGTTCAACCTCAAGGCCGGCTTTACCGCCAAGGACGACACCCTGCCGCCGCGCCTGCTCAAGGAAGGCTGCAAGACCGGCCCGCAGAAGGGCGCGGTCACAAGGCTGGACATCATGATGCCCAAGTACTACGAAGTGCGCGGCTGGGATGTCAACGGCGTGCCGACTGCCGAGACAAAGCAGCGCCTTGGGTTGTAGAATTCTGTAGCAGTGCTTATACAAAGGGCGCTTTTGCGCCCTTTGTTTTTCCACCTGATGACGGAGCGCAAGCGATGAACTATGTCATTATCGGCAACGGCCCGACCGGCGTGATTGCCGCAGAAACTCTGCGCAAGGCCGACCCGGCGGGCAAGATCATCCTGATCGGCGATGAGTCCGAGCCTCCATACTCGCGCATGGCCTTGCCGTACATGCTGGTAGGCAAGGTGGGCGAAGATGGCACATATTTGCGTAAAGAGGCCGGATATTACGACAAGCTGGGCATAGCGCAGCTGCGGGACCGGGTGCGTAAAGTCGATACGGCCGCCAAGCAGGTGGTGCTGGAGAGCGGCCAATCCCAGCCTTACGACCGCTTGTTGATCGCTACCGGGGCACATCCGGTGGCGCCGCCCATTCCCGGCATGGACTTGCCAGGCGTGCACCCGTGCTGGACACTGGAAGACGCCCGGCATATCGCCAGGCTGGCCAAGCCGGGCGCGCGCGTGCTGCAAATGGGGGCGGGTTTCGTCGGCTGCATCATCCTGGAAGCCATCGCCAAACGCGGCACAGAACTCACGGTGGTGGAAATGGGTAACCGCATGGTGCCGCGCATGATGACCGAAGGCGCAGGCGGGCTCATCAAGCAATGGGTGGAAAGGAAGGGTATCCGCGTTTACACCTCGACCAAGGTCGAGGCGATCGAGCGGGGTGCCAACGGGGGCTTGCGCGTGCGCCTGGGCAATGGCGAAACGCTGGAGATGGATCTGGTCATCAGTGCCACCGGCGTGCGCTCCAACACGGCTTTTCTCGAAGGCAGCGGCATCGTCACCGATGCCGGCGTGCTGGTGGACGACCGCATGCAGACCAATATCGCGGATGTGTATGCCGCGGGGGACGTGGCGCAGGAGCGCGATTTTTCCACCGGCAAGATGATGGTCAACGCGATCCAGCCCAATGCCGCCGAACAGGCGCGCATCGCTGCGCTCAACATGGCCGGCAAGGAGGTGCATTCCCAAGGCAGCCTGGCGATGAACGTGCTGGATACGCTGGGCCTGATTGCCGCATCGTTCGGCCAATGGTGGGGTGAAGAAGGCGGGGAACATGTGGAGCGCATGGATGCGGAAAATTTCAAATATCTGCGGCTGGAATTCAAGGATGATGTGTTGATCGGCGCCACCAGCCTGGGGCTGACGCAACATGTCGGGGTATTGCGCGGCCTGATACAGACGCGCACGCACCTGGGTGAATGGAAGCAGGTGCTGCTTAAGGATCCCACTCGCGTCATGGAAGCCTATCTGGCTTCGGCACAGGCGGCTTTGGTGTGAAAATCCAGCTCAAACTGTTTGCTACGCTGAAGGATTATCTGCCGCCAGGGGCCGCCGGTAACCAGATCCAACTGGACCTGGAAGATGCTACCAGCGTGGCGGATCTGATCGGTCGTTATCAGCTACCGCCGAAGCTTACGCATCTGGTACTGGTCAACGGGCATTACATCGAGCCCGACAAGCGCGCCATCACGCTACTCAACGATGGAGACGCGCTCGCCATTTGGCCGCCGATTGCGGGAGGATGAATGTCGTTGCCGTGGAACGGGTGATGTCGATCTCCCGCGCGGAGTTCATGCGATTGCTGCCACGGGCGACGGACGTATATACGCCGCTGCCATCCGATGATTCCTGCATTCGCTTCGCCGATCAAGGGCAATTGATCTCGATTTCGCTGCATGAAGAAACGGATGCCGTCATTGCCTCCCTGCGCCTACCCCGGCTCCGCGTGCGCATCGAATTTCCTGCCGATGCGGCCTTGAAACAAAAATTCATGCTGCGTTTCGACCGCACTTTTCAGCGCGGCGGCGGCTAGCATTAAGCCGGTGCATGGGGTATATTCCACTGGCATATTATCGTTTATCGACATGCTGATAACTCCATGCACACTATGGCGCTGCCACTAAAACGACCTTACCAGCAGCTTGCCTCCTTTATAAAAGGGTTGCGGGATCCGCCGGAGAGCCGGCTGGGAAGCATCGTCCTTGGTCTGATGGTGTTTGCGGAAACCCTGGTCTGTGCCTTCTGGATTTTTGTTTTCTCCAGTCTCGGCGACGGTTACGCGGTCATGGTGATGTTTCCATATGCCTATCTGATCATCTCATACACCAGCCTGTTACTATTTTACCGTTTCCGTCGTTTCGAATACTTCACGTTTACCCAGCTGGTCATGCTGCTGGTGATGCCGTTCTTCATGCAGTGGATAATCGGCGGATTCACGGCTTCCAGCGGAATCGCCGGCTGGGGTGTGTTGGCGCCGGTGGGCGCCCTGATGATTCTCGGCACCCGGCAATCGACGCCATGGTTTTTGTTGTTCGGTAGCCTGATAGTGTTTTCCTGGATGACGAACGATATGTTCATGAGCTCCGCGCTGCCCATTCCCAGGCATACGCAGATGCTGTTCTTCCTCACCAACATAGGCGGCGTCGCGACTATCCTGTATTTACTGATGCGCTACTTCGAGACGCAGAAAGAGCGGGTTTTACGCGAACTGGACCGCAAAAACGACGATCTGCTCATCGAGCAGGAGAGGTCGGACCGTTTGTTGCTCAATATTTTGCCAAAATCCGTCGCCGATCGCCTCAAGCAGAACGAGCAGCGCATCGCGGACCGCTACGATTCGGTCACGATCATGTTCGCCGACCTGGTCGATTTTACCCGCATCTCTGCCGGCATGGCGCCGGATGACTTGATCGATCTGCTCAGCCGGGTTTTTTCGCGTTTTGACGAACTGACCGAGAAATACGGCGTAGAAAAAATCAAAACCATAGGCGACGCCTACATGGTCGTCAGCGGGGCTCCCGAACGGCGTCAGGATCATGCCGAGGTTATGGCCAATCTTGCCATCGACATGCAGCGGGCTCTGATCGAACTGGCTGCTGCCAGCGGTAAAACCCTCATGATGCGCATCGGCATCAATAGCGGCCCAGTAATTGCCGGCGTGATAGGCAATACCAAATTCAGTTACGACCTGTGGGGCGATACCGTTAATATGGCCAGCCGTATGGAGCATTATGGGCTATCCAACGTTATTCAGGTCACGGAGGACACCTACCATTTGATCGGCGATAAGTTCCGCTTCGAAAAACGCGAGCCGATCACGGTAAAAGGTAAAGGCAGGGTACAAAGCTACTTCCTGACCGGCAAGCTCGAGGTAAATGAATCCGGAGCTTACGAGCGCGCGGCCGCTCTTTAAAGTCAATGGCTGTGACACGAGCCGAAGAGTTGGGTTATAATTCGCCCCCTTCGGAGAGGTGGATGAGTGGTTTAAGTCGCACGCCTGGAAAGCGTGTTTAGGCTAATAGCCTAACGCGGGTTCGAATCCCGCCCTCTCCGCCAAATCAACTAGTTACGTTGATTTTGGTTGCAGTATTTGACAGGATTTTACAGCGTTTGGCACACATCACTGTGCCAACAGAGTGCCAAAGCCTGTCAAACGCTGCTTAGTCCGAAATCGACGTTGGCACAGCAGCAGCTACTGCTCTGGCCAAATTCGCAACCGCCGCCTCCTGCAGGCTTGGATTTTTTTCCAAAAGCAAAGCCTGCTCCTGCAGTTGGACCAACTCTTCCAAGCTCAATCCTTTAAGCCAACGAGTTTCATCGACCGGCCCAAGGCGGTCTATTTCATCCTCAATGGTATCGCCGCGCCCAATGAGGCCGAGCCTGACCGCGTTTTCGTGAATGATCTTAAAGGTGGAAGAGTTGGGAGCCTGCCGTCCAGCCTTGTAGCGCAGCCATGCTGAGTAATCGGCCCCGAGCTGCTTAGCTAGGCGCCGGTCCGGATCGTCGCGTTTTCCGCGTCCGCCTTTTCCCGGCTCAATACCGGCGCGACGCGAAATTCTCAACGCCCACTCGCGTGTCCATTCGCACAAATACTCGTCATAGCTGTTCATGTGTTTAGGCTTGCTGTAATTTCCCAATAGTTAACCATGGTAGCAACTGGGCGATGTTCCGGGCGTCTGCGAGCGCCCGGTGGTGATCACCATCCAGTTTAAGACCGGCGATCTGTAAGGCTCTGGCCATGCCTACCTGCTTGATCTTGCGGGCCTTGGCAAAGGTTGCCTTGAGGTTGACGTGTGGAAGTCCTGCCAGCGGATCGGCGATGCCATGCCGAGCACTTTCGCGCTCGATCTGGCGGCGGTCGTAGGCTCCCCAGCTTCCCCAGCATTGGCCCGTGTAACGGCAAGCGAACTCGGCTAACTCAGCAGCTACCGTGGGCCAGTGTGGCGCGCTGTCGATACTGGGCTGCTCAATATGGGTTAGCGAACAGCAAAAGGATGTGAGCTGCGGGCGCTCCGTTGGCTGCACGAAACGCTGCAAGGTGTCGATGACTTCACCGGTAGGCGTAGCCCAGACTGCCCCTAGCTCGATTACTTCCATCTGCTCCGGCGGAATCGTGCCTTGATCGCAGCATGTGGCCTCAAGGTCGATGACAAGAATCGGCCTACCTTGGGCAATCATCTCAATGTGTGGTGTATTGTGCATTCTCACGTTCTTAACCAGGCTGGTTCCCATCCGCTGCTGCGGGTGGCAAACCAGGCTTGCTGTAGCCCAATAGCATCATGTAGGGCATGGTGCCAAGGATGCTTCTGGTGATACTGCTCGATCGCTCTCATGGCTTCATGCTTGGCTTGTCCTGGCTTCGCCAGCTCTGGCCGGAACAGTTGCCAGCCAGTAATATTATTTGTACCTAGGTTCAGGTTGTAGAACCATTCCCAATCAACAACGTTATCCGACACTAAGATTACCGGCTCGTCGAATGACGTGATCCATGACTGCAGGCGGCTCCGCATTTCCTCAAGGTGCATAACAGCAGCCCCACCTTCCAAATGCGGTAACACAGCCTCGGTCACAAAGCTGGAGCACTGTTGCTTAGTCCAAGTGTCAGCCAGTTCCGCATAGAACGTCTTATCTCCCGATTGTGTTACTAGCCCGATAGAAATCAGCGCCGGATCACCCAGGTCAGCGGGCAGAAGATCAGTAAACTCAGTATCAAAAAATACGATCATGGGCACTCGGAACCATTGCTCTTTTTCGTGTCCATCCAGGCCAACCAGCCTAGCCGATAGGCCTGGGCATCATTCAATGCGTTGTGCGGAGGGCGGTCTGGGCTGTAATAACGCTGCACGGTTTGATCGTACACCGTCGTATCAATCAGCGGCCTCAAGTCGAAATGGCGTGTATTAAGTTTTTCAGGCCAGTCTGTCCCCAACACCTGCTTGAGAAATAGAAAGTCGATTTCGGAGTCACAAGCTACCTGAACTGATCGCGGCATAGAGGCCAGCCATCCAAGTAGCCTATCCTTGAGGTTTGCGCGTGTAACCTGATATTTACTTCCCAAGAGGGGCGGCAGCACCTTGGCCAAGACAAATTCGTTGCAGTCTTGCTTTGCCCAGCCATCACCCATTTCAATCTCGGCATAAAACTGGTTTTTGCCATCTTCTGGCACCAGAGCGATGGAAATCAGTTTAGGGTCAGGATGGTTGAGGCCGGTATATTCGGTGTCGAGAAAAACCAGCATCGTCAAAATTCGCCCACAGCACACCTCACGTTGATCCGCATGGATCTAAATCTCAATCAAAAATTCAGGATCAAATCCACGAACCAAGCCGTGCCCCACATAACCACGCGGATTGGAAACCACACGTCCAATGCCTGGTGCAAGCTCGTAATCCATAGACTTGTGGACATGGCCGTGCACCCATAGGTCTGACTTGGCAATCAGGTAATCGAGGTGCGAGGCATATGCAGCATCTATATGCGTCCCGGCCTTTGTTCGTCCCAGGCTCTTGACTGCAGGAGCATGGTGCGTGACTACGACCGTCTGCGACCAAGTATTCATAACGCTAAGCGGATCGGGTTGACGCTCTAGCTCAAATTCTAGGTAGTCACGGCTTTCATGGTGAAATGCGAGAGTTTTTCTTGGAGTAAGTCGATTTTCGACTACCCCATGCTCTGTTAAAGTCGGCCCGCGCCGTGTGATAGAAATCGCGTTGTAGTCTGACATTGACTTAGCAGCCTGTGCCATACACTCGTCCTGCCTCTCAGGGCCAAAGGCGCAAAAATCGGTCCACAGCGTAGCGCCTAGGAAGCGAACGTTCATTCCTGGATTGTGGGGATCATTAATCAAAACGGATTCGTTCTCCAGCAGATGCACATGGGTTCCGGCTACCATTTCGCGAGCTTGGTGCCAGAGCGTCTCCATTGATTGCTGCCCGTAGAATTCATGATTGCCCATGACATAGACCACAGGGCGGTCAATGTGCAACGCCCATTCCAGACCTTGAAGGCCTTCGCCAATATCGCCAGCAAGGATAGTCACATCGGCGTCGACCTGGTTGATATCGTGGTCATGCATCCACTTGCCAAATTCGAGGTGAATATCACTGAGGATATGAAGTTTCATGCACGCTTCCTCTTCCAGCGCCTTCCATATCGCACACTTGGTCAAAAATGACGACTGCGAGGTGCGAACAAGTTGCTTTAATCGCCTGCCAGTCATGCCAGCGGGGGGCAAGGTTTTTGTACTCGCTGAATTCGGTTTCTTCCAAATCATAGGGTAACGCGTTGGCAAGCTGCACTTGCAACTGCTGTAACGGCGACTCCCCGCTATCTTGCTTATAGAGCTGGTCGAATGACTTCAACGCATGGGCAACGCTCTCATTGCCCATGTGATTCGCTAAGGCCACGAAGTCGAGGTAATCCCTTGTAGCATTGCGCTTGAGAATCAGCACCCCCTTGATGCGCAAAATCTCACCTTCGGTCGGAACGGTGATTCGTGCACCGTGGTAGTCCACCACCGTTGTTTCCAGCGGTTTGTCCCGGATAAACTGACGAATACCGGTTTCAATGCCATCAAGGCTGCCAAGAATTTGCACGGGCCGCTGCACATGAGCCATTGTCCAGCCAGCGACCGACTCAAGCTGCGCCAGTACTTCGTCGAGGCTGTGCTCTGTGTGGATTTTCGAGGCAGTCCTGCCAACCAGCACGACATCCGACAAGATGTGCTGGAGCTGTGCTGTAGAGGATAAGACTAGTTCCCAGTCAGGCAGCGCCGCGGTGTTCTTCGACATAGTGCATCCAGAAATGATGGCGTTGGGCGTAGGGATCGGAAGCATAAGGGCGGCAAACTCGCTCCACCTTGTCCAGCAGGGTGCGGTCAGATAAGACTGCCCGGCGCAGTTCAGCCCAATCCCGCCATCGACCACGTGAGATCACGTCGTCAACAGCGGCAAGGGTGAGGTGCTGATGGTTGAGGTGACGATGAAGCATGATTTCCCCATAAACGTTCATCTTTCACAGGCGTAGCGCCTGCCAGTCGATAGTCGTCTTGCTGTAGGCAAGCTGCTTATTTCTTGCAATCCAACACGCACGGGCGCGATAAGTTTTAGCCCATTGCGTAAGTCGATACAGCCCTAGCTCATCGCTGGCATCTACTGGATCAGTCTTTGACCATATCAAGGCCAGGGCGACAATTTGGCTGTCTGGAAAGCCTTTATAGCGTTTGATGCATGTATCAATAATTGATACCGTTAAAGGGCTTAGGTCAGCGATCCGATCGAAATCCCCGAGGTCTGCAATTGGCGTGTTTGGATCCAGCTTGTCAAAAACCGTTTCCACTTCCCCCAGGCAAACGTAACTTGCGCCGCCGGCAGAATGAATTAAGCCAAAACGCGGCCCTAGGCCGTGCAGCTCGAAAAGAAAATCATCGAGCTGCACATAGTGGCCATCGGGAATAGATCCAGGACTAATGGACCGTTTTGGTTGTGCCATCTTCAATGTCCATGTTGGCGATCCAAAGATCAAAAGCCCTCTTTAAAGTCTTTTTGCCTTTCACGCACTCATCGGCCAGTGTCTTGTAGGCTTGAATACCCTCGACAATCTGCAGGACTTGTGCCGGCGAATGATTGTTGAAATGGTCAGCCAAGTATGCAGTTTGGCGGTACGCGACCAAGAAGTACTCGACGGCCGTCTTTAATTTATTCGTGAGCTCGCCAACCAAACGGTCGTTATTCTCGATCCGCGGCAAGGCCTGCAAGATGAGGCCTTCCAGCTCTGGTACCCAGACTTCTGGAGCGATGTATAAATCTGCTGATAGAATTCGTGTAGTCATAATGCAATTCTCCTTTGTTGATATTGCGTTGTGATTAGGCATCATTTACCGGTTGCCCCCGGTAATGATGCCGCATTATTGAGGCGCAAGGCCTCAAGAAACTCTTTCAGCTTTCCGAATTCTTCATCCGTAAGCCATAGCTCATGGGGCTTGCGCCCCAAATCGCGTTGACGTGAGCGCCAAGTGGACATCCGGCGTCTCGAACCGTCCTTTTCGTTATCAGTTACGTATCTATTGCTCACCAAATACCTCTCTTTTGGCATTTATAAACGTATCTAGATGTGGTGTCAAATAAAATGGCCAGGCAGCCAGAAAGTGGGGTTAGTTTTTTAGAACAAAATACAACATCATCAATGATAGAAATATTCTGATATTCAACAGCCCGCACAGGAAATAAGCGGGCTGCGGGTGCTCAAAGTCTACGAAGAACAGTTTGTGGTCTGGGACTGTCGTTCGCCTCCCAGCCAGCGGCACTTTGGCATTGGATACCACGGCGGCACAGAAATCCTTCTGTTCCGCCCAGATGACTTTCCATGGCGCAAACGTGTATTCTTGCTTGACGTCTCACATATGGTTGCAAATAAGTGTTCGGCCTCTGGTTTGCTGCTTTTGCATTTGTTCCATATTCGACTGAATTCGCGCTCATACTCACTCCTCGTGCTGGCAGAAATATTTGTGGGCGCCGGCAACTCATCTAGTAGCTGCCTGGCCAATTTTACGAGCTCAGCCTTATCTTTCTGGCTATCCGAATTCGGATTTTCCGTGCTCATATTTTCCTTTCTTCGTGCTCATAAATTATTAATTTGGTGCTCAAAATGGGTGCGCCAAAACCGGGCCGCGCCCACATTCTCTTTGGTTTCACCCAGCCCATAAATGGGCTGGTTTTCCTACCAAAGAGAATGTCTGCAAGTTCGAGCACATAAACTCTTCAGCTTGAGCACTGAATAAGTTGTTGTTATGCTGGCCTGAACTTTTACGGAGTTGGCGCACAATGAGCTTGGACTATAACTTGGGGTTTGGAGCCGGCCGGGCTGCTGTTGCGGCTGCTGACCGAGAAGCTGACAATGCCATTGCCGAATGGAAGGCCTATAGTGGCAAGCTGAAAGATAGGCTTGCTGAGACCGAGAAAAATGCTGTGGTGAAAGAAGCCTATCTTGCTGGCCGCGAAGCCCAGTATCGAGCTCTGCGTGAGACGTTGCAGCAGCTTGATCCAAGCAATCCTGTTCTAAATGAATTGCAGCGGATATCCGGTTTGGCCATGGCAGAGAGTTTTGCCAAGAATGGCTATCATTACGACCCAGAAAAAGAGCTGCTTCGCAAGGCATAGGGTTTAGCATTTTTCTCAGTCCTTATTGCCAGGCAAATGCTCGTCGTTGTTAAACCCACCAGTTCCGCGAGGATCTGTATTGCGATCCCCTGAGCTTGGTCGTTCTTTAGACTTCCCTCCACCAGTACTCACGCCATGCGATGCACGCTGGACCCCAGCGGCAAACACATGGCTCGCTTCCTTTTCTTTCTGATCCGGGCTGGCCGGGCCGCCGCTGACATGAGCACCGATCCAACGCGGAACGTTGTCCGGGATATAGTGGATCAGCGAGAACACCGTATGCAGGACCGTAGTCATGATGATCGTATAGATCGTCACATAGGCCAGGAATGAGACCAATCCAGTAGTGGAGTCAGCCTGTACACCGGACACGGCTGACATGAAGCTCGCATTCACCAAGCCAGTGATGGGCTGGGTGAGAAGCATCGCTGTGATCAATCCGAACAGCATGAGTGCCGGCCGCATGACCAGAGAAAGAATCATGCCGTAGCCTTGCCCACCTCTGCCGACTGCATCGTCACCGTCAGGATGTATATGGGCGGCTGCCCACAGAGGCGCGGCCAACACCGCCTCGATCACCAGAACGAACCAGTTCACCACGGAGGCAATCCAGGTAATGAATGGGATTAGTGGTGCATAGGTGGAAATGATGGCACCGAAGAACAGCACCATCACGGCGATTGTCGTGAGAATGCCTGATATCACCCCCAACGCGGATCCAATGTCAAACACGCTTTTAGCCGTAGCCTGAGCTGCCCAGGAATTCGAGACACCTGCTGCCGTGGCCATCGAACCCACAAGCGCCCAGCCGGCGCCGATGATAGTATCGCCGAAGCTTTTCATCTGGCTGATATGGTTGAGGTTGGATCCAGCGATCTCCTGGGTCATCTGGTTAATGGCGCCCATGAATGGCGCCGAGATCATCTT
>NZ_DASXVH010000093.1:0-9048 GCF_036504375.1 Novimethylophilus sp. | reverse complement strand
GACGGTGAGCATTCTTCCAGTCGCCGTAGCTCGCGGGCAGATCGCGCCACGGCGCGCCAGTTCGCAATATCCAGAAAACCGCGTTGATGAATTTCCGGTTGTCGCGGGCGATGCCTCCCCATTGCCCGGATTGTCCGGGCAGGTGCGGTTCGAGTAGCTCCCGGATTCGGTCGGATATGTCGTGCCTATGTGTAAAGACAATACAGCGCCTAAAGATTAGGGCATTCTGGCATATCGTCGTGACGACATTATCTAGAGACTCAGGCGGATTTAAAAGCGCTGTTCCAAGGCCATCCACCGTACGGTATGGAACAAAAAGGCTGCTGCATCATTCGCACGTGCGAACTTGGCTGCATGTAATTCGCTCTCATTGACAGACGATTAGTTTTTATCCGGAGGTGAACCATGGAAGCGCCGGTACACAGCATGAATAATTTGTTTGCTCAACTTGGCCTGCCTTCGGATCAGGCATCCATCGAACAATTTATCGCTACTCATAGCCCGCTGGCAACCAGCGTCCCGCTTTCAGAAGCATCGTTCTGGACGCCGACGCAGGCATCGTTCCTGAACGAGAAAATTCTTGAGGATGCGGATTGGGCTGAAGTGATCGAAGAATTGAATGCGGAATTGCATGCCAGAAGCTGATTATGGATTAAGTCCGGCCCAGGTTTTATGGTTGTGTGTGTCCTCACCATAGTGATATCCACGCTATCGAAGTAGGTATAATGCTGAGTATTAAAATATCAGAGTTGTCATCTCCAGGTACATGCAAGCGCCCGGCCGTTCCAACGATGCCCCCGAAATAATTTTTCATCTGCGCTGGATGGCCAAGACGGCTCTTTCCGTCGGGGCCATAGCCGCAGTGGGTTTGGCTATTACGCTGAACATCCTGACAGACGGCTCCGGCGCCACTTACGGGGAGCTGATCCAATCCCATAATGTCGTACACAATTATCTGGGCACGGCATTATTGATCGGCGGTTTCCTTCTGGTCACATGTACCGCCGTCGTCACCTGGCTGATCGCCTTATACAGCAGTTTTCGCGTCGTTGGTCCGTTGTACAGGTTCTCGCGCAACCTGGAACGGGCGATTGCGAGGGGGCCGGTTAAACCGATCCCGATCAGGGAGGGCGATTGTCTGCATCGGGATGCGCTTCTTCTCGAACATTCCCTGGAGGCCATGGCAACGCACTACCGGGAATTGGACGACGAGCTGAATCTCGCGCTAAGCGAGATCGAGGACGGGAAGATAGAACAGACGCAGGTGCAGGCGACAACTGCGAAACTTGGGAGGCTGATCAGGCGTGCAGCCATCTAGCTTTGCATGGCGTACGCTGCTGGTGGTGCTGGCATTATTGGCGGCTTCGGCAACATTCATTCTGGCGGCGCCGCGGGGTGGTTTTCATCCGGCGGCGATGCCGTGCGAAGGCTGTCATCTGGCCGGAAAATCCGTGACGCCGGGACAGGCTCACCTGTTGATTGCTTCCCAGGAAAGACTTTGCGGCAGCTGCCATCCCAAGGCCCTCCAGGTAAGCCATCCCAGCGGGTTTGCGCCGCGCAGCAAGCCGCCCGCAGACTATCCCCTGGACTGGAAAGGCGATTTGACTTGCAGTACCTGCCACGAAGTCCACGGCAAAGCTCCGGGCATGATGCGGGGCAGCCGGCGCCGACGGGAGCTGTGCCTGTCCTGCCACGACGCCAAGTTTTTCGACCGCATGAAAGACCAGGGCGCATCGATGATGATATCGGGCCACCTCGATGCCGGAAACACGATGCAGACCGCCGGCCTTGACGCCTATTCCGTACAATGCATGGAATGCCACGACAGCAAGGGCGATTCCAATGCGCTCAGTATCGATCGCAATATGATCGTCCGCCATGACACCGGCGCCGCAAATCATCCAATCGCGGTCAAATATGCCGAGGTTGCCCGTGGCGGAGGTTATCGTCCTGTCGAGCAACTTTCCAAACGCATCCTGTTGCCGAACGGCCGCCTGAGTTGCGTTTCCTGCCATGACGGATACAACGGCAATCATGGCAAGCTCGTCGCCATGACGACGGGTTCCTCCTTATGTTTCGAATGCCACGATCTATGAATACCGATCACACGTCGCCACCAGCCGAAAAGCAGTACCGCCGCAAGATTCACTACATTGATTTCGTATTGCAGAAACGGCTGCTGATAGCTTTGGTCGCGCTGGAAGTGATACTGCTGTGCATCGCCGGAGGAGTGCTGTATTTCAGGTTGCAGGCCCTCGTCGACGAGAATCTTTACCACATTCACTTCGGCGATCAGCCATCGATATTTTATGAGCTGTTCAGCGAATCGCTGCTGATTCTGGGCGTGCTGGTGGCGGTAAATCTTGTCGCACTGCTGATCGCCGACAGGATATGGGCGCATTATGTAAACGGTATCATGTCCTGCTTGCGCAGCCTGCTATCCAGAACCCGGGAACTGGACCTGCGGCCGGATGCGGCAGCCCCGCACCGGCATAAAGTATTGGAACTGGCGTTAGCCTGGCGCGAGACGGAAAGGGCTCGGCATCTGGCGCTGCGCACGCTGGTCGAGCGCGCGGATTCAGCTGCCGGCGTGGTCCCTATGCCTATAGAGGAGTACCGCGCCTATTTGCATGCCATGCGCGAGCAATTGCCCCATGACGCAGACAAGCGGCCGACAGATCCCCGGGGATGATGGATGTGATTATTTGCCGGCAAGCTTGCAGCCGGTGAAAGAAATTGCAGGTCCGTCGGTCAGCGTCGCATCGTTGCCTTTGATCTCCAGCACCGCAATGCCATTGCTGTAGCGGGTGCCGGCAGCTGAGGCCGTGCCTTTGGCTAGAGCCACTTCGCGGTCCGGATAAATGAGCCAGGCCGTATTGCCGGTGTCGATATAGCGCAGATAAAAATGCTTGCCGCCATCACATTGATACAAGGTGGCGTTGCTTGGCGCGAGCGTTGGCCCATGCGATTTTTCTCCATCGAACGGCCAGACATTCATGCCGCCGCAACCTGACAGCAGTAATACGCACGCCGGGATCAGCGATTTTGTGCGCATGATTTTTGTTGCCATAAAATCCCCTGGATTTCAGAAAAACGCATGGTGACATCGGTAAGGCCAAGCGGCAACCTTTTGCACGATATTTGGTTCAAAAAAGCAGTGCCGGGCAGGCTGCGGCGTAGCGAAAAGCAGGAAAGCCGAAGCCCTCATCGAAGCCAGGGCGGGCTGAATGCTACTGTAATGCGCCCTGCATTTCCCGCATATAGAATTTGTAATTGTTCTTGCCGTCTTTCTTGGCGTGATACATCGCGATATCGGCGTTGATCAGCAACAACTTCTCGTCATGACCGTGCTCGGGGTAAACGGCGACGCCTATGCTGGATGAAATGCTCAGGTGGTGGCCGGCTACGTCGAAGGGTTGTTGCAGTGTTTGCCGGATTTTCTCGGCGACCACAATCGCATCCTGTTGCTGCTCGATCTCCGGCAACAGCACGACAAACTCGTCGCCGCCGATGCGGGCGACGGTATCGGACTCGCGCATGCAGGCCTGCAGAC
Source organism: Novimethylophilus sp. (assembly GCF_036504375.1). Taxonomy (NCBI): domain Bacteria; kingdom Pseudomonadati; phylum Pseudomonadota; class Betaproteobacteria; order Nitrosomonadales; family Methylophilaceae; genus Novimethylophilus; species Novimethylophilus sp. Next base: position 5,495 of record NZ_DASXVH010000093.1, on the reverse strand, counting down.
GTTTTGCGACCTGTTTCAGCAGCAGGTCGCCGACATCATGCCCAAGATTGTCATTGACCGGTTTGAACCGGTCGAGGTCCAGGAACATCACCGCCATAAAAGCCTTGTCCCGTCTGGCCTTGGCCAGGGCCTGCTGCAGGCGGTCGGTGATCAGCGCCCGGTTGGGCAGGTCGGTGAGCGCGTCGTAATGCGCCAGATGGCGTATATGCTCTTCAGCCGCTTTGCGCGAGGTGATGTCGGCGTGCGTACCTATCATGCGCAACGGCCTGCCCTCGGCGTCGCGGCTGACGATCATGCCGCGCGCGAGTATCCATTTGACGCTGCCGTCTTTGCAATGCACGCGATGCTCGTTGACATAGGCAGGTGTTTTGCCGGCAAGATAGGCATGCACGTCTTCGGCTACGCGCAGCCTGTCTTCCGGATGGATGCGCTGTTGCCAGACTTCTTCGTTGGCGGCGATATCCTGGCGGCTGAAGCCGTACATTTCCATATAGCGGTCCGAAAACACTACCTCGTCGGTTTGCACGTTCCAGTCCCATACGCCGTCGCCGGCGCCTTCCAGCGCGAATTTCCAGCGCTCCTCGCTTTCCCGCAGGGCTTTCGACAGATGGATGAAGCGCAGGGCCACTACGCTGTTGACGATGATCGCTACGATGGCGAAGGCCAGTACCAGAGAAAGCCAGACGGGGTCGGACAGGGAATGAGCATCTAAAAAATGATCAATATTCGGCATGGCTTCAATATTACCCTTAATTGAGTATGGAGTATTAATGCAAGCGGTGCACTGGTCAGCATTCGTCGAGCTTGGCCAGCCATTTTTCCACCGGTTCCGGCTTGCCGTAGAGGTAGCCCTGATGAATGATCTTGCCGCGGGCATTGAGGAATTCGGCCTGGGCTTTTGTTTCCACGCCTTCCGCGACGACCTGCAGATGCAGGTGCTGCGCCACCGCAAGTATGGATTCCACCAGCGCGGCGTCATTGGAGTTGGTGGTGACATCCTGGATGAAGCTCTTGTCGATCTTGAGCTCATGGATGGGCAGGCGCTTGAGGTAGGCCAGGCTGGAGTAGCCGGTGCCGAAATCGTCCATCGAGAAATGCACGCCCAGCGTTCGCAGCAACGACATCTTGGCGACCACGTCGGCGAAATCGTCGATTACCAGCCCCTCGGTGATCTCCAGCACCAGATGAGCCGGATCGGCGCCGTTGACCGCTAGCAGACGTTTCACTTCATCGACGAAATCGGCTTGCTGGAAATGGCGCGGGCTGATATTGGCCGATATCCGCAATGCGCGGCCTTCGCGATTGAGCCGCCCCAGCAAGCGGCAAACCGCCGACAGCATCCAGCGGTCGATCGCGACGATGAGGTCGGTCGTCTCCGCCAATGGAATGAACATCCCCGGCAGCACTATACTGCGTTCCGGGTGTTCCCAGCGTACCAGCGCTTCCGCGCCGATCTGGCGCTGGCCGGCCTCCAGCTGGGGCTGGACGTAGAGGCGCAACTGGCTGCCGATAACCGCCGCGCGCAGTTCCCGCTCCACCCGGTAGCGTTCCTTGATGGCCTCGCCCATGATGGCTTCGAAGAAAATTGCGCGCCCGCCGCTTGCCGCCTTGGCTTGATGCATGGCCATGTCGGCCTGGCGCAGGATATCCGACGGCGTTTCATCCGGGAATTCCGGAAACACCGTGATGCCGGTGCTGGCACCGATGTGAAAGCGCTCGCCGTCAAGTTCGATAGTCTCCTGCAGCGCGATGCGCAGCTTTTCCGCGACCACCAGGGCTTCGCGGCCGGCGGTTTCACGGTCGGCGACCAGGCGCGGCAACAAAATCGCGAACTCGTCCGAATCCAGCCTGGCCAGCAGGTCGTCCGAATGCAGGGTTTTGCGCAGACTTCTGGCGACCAGTTTGAGCAAAGCATTGCCCATGGCCGCCCCGCGTGCCTCGTTGATATCCCTGAAACGGTCCAGGTCCAGCAGCAGCACTACCGAAAACCTGCCATCCCGGTGCGCATCGGTCAGTGTCTGCTGCAGTTGCCGCAGAAACAGCGCGCGATTGGCCAGGCCGGTAAGCGCATCGCGCCAGGTGAGTCTTTCGGTTACCGGGTGGCTGCGGTGTATGCTGCTCATGTCGGCGAACACCGCGATGTAATGGCTGATCCTGCCCGCTTCATCGCGCAGGCTGCTGACAGTCAGCCATTCGCGGAATACTTCGCCATCCTTGCGCTGGTTCCAGACTTCTCCTGCCCACTCGCCGTTGGTCTGCAGCGCGCGCCAGATCGCCTGATAGAAGGTCTGATGGTGGCGGCCGGATCTGAGCAGGCGCGAATTCTTGCCCAGTACTTCGTCCTCGCTGTAGCCGGTAATCTGGCAGAAAGCAGGGTTGACCGCTTCGATATTGGCCGCTGCGTCGGTCACCATGATGCCGTCGCCCATGGCTTCGAAAATGCGCGTGGCAAGGCGCTGGTAGTCTGCGGTTGGTTTGCGCTTCGGCGATTTTTTCCGCCGATGGCTGCGGCCGATCGCATAGCGTATGGCGCGGACGAGACTCTCGCTGTCGAATTTGCCCTTGATCAGGCAGTCCTGCGCGCCGATATCGATGGCCTGGAGAGCGAAGTCAATGTCGTCCTGGCTGGCGAGTATCACCAGCGGCAGGCTATCCGACGCCCGGCGCACCGCATGAATGGTGTCGAGCCCGCTGGAATCGGGAAGCGCGGGGTCCAGCAGCAGCACGTCGAACGGGCTGTCCGCCAGCTTGCGCAGGGTTTCGGCGAGCGTGGTCACCCAGGTGATATGGAAATGTACACCCTTGGCTGCGCGCAATGACCGGTGGACCAGATCGGCATCGCCCCGATCGTTTTCCACCAGCATGACTCGATAAGATACGGCGTTATTCACTTTCCGACCAACCGCCCCCTGTCATGTCGCTGCGGCGCCTTGCGCTGGCGCGGCGGCAACCCTGACCGGGACGCGGCGGTGGCCGAAAGCCTTGCCGAACGTCCCGAAGCGCCCGGCAATGGCCGTGCCGCAGTTCGGGCAGTGCCCCTGCGGCGTCAGGTCGTAATGGCGGATGTCGTACCAGTCGCGCACGATGGCCGCGTGGCGGCAGGACGGGCAATAGGTGGTGCCGCCGTCCAGGTCGTGCACATTGCCGGTGTAGACGTAGTGCAGGCCGGCATCGAGCGCGATACGCCGTGCCCGCATCAGTGTTGCGGCCGGCGTGGGCGGCACGTCCGGCATCTTCCAGTCGGGGTGGAAGGCGGAGAAGTGCAGCGGTACTTCCGGCCCCAATTCCTTGGCGACCCAGGCGCTCAAGGCCTTGAGCTCTTCGTCCGAGTCGTTGTGGCCGGGGATCAGCAGCGTGGTGATCTCCAGCCAGCAGTCGGTTTCGTGGTGGACATAGGCCAGCGTGTCCAGCACCGGTTGCCGGTGGGAGCCGGTGAGCTTGACATAGAAGTCTTCGGTAAACGCCTTGAGGTCGACGTTGGCGGCGTCCATCTTGGCATAGAACTCGCGACGCGGCGCGTCGTGCATATAGCCGGCGGTGACGGCGACGGCATTGATGCCCAGCGCATGGCAGGCGTCGGCGGTGTCGAGCGCATACTCCAGGAAGATAACCGGGTCATTGTAAGTGAAGGCCACGCTCTTGCTGCCGTGGGTTTGAGCCGCCCGGGCGATGGCTTGCGGCGAGGCCTGGTCCATCAGCCGGTCCATCTCGCGCGATTTGGAGATGTCCCAGTTCTGGCAGAACTTGCAGGCCAGATTGCAGCCGGCGGTGCCGAAAGACAGCACGCTGGAGCCGGGGTAGAAGTGGTTCAGCGGTTTCTTTTCGATGGGGTCGATGCAGAAACCGGAGGAACGGCCGTAGGTGGTGAGCACGATCTGGTCGCCCGCGCGCCCGCGCACGAAGCAGGCGCCGCGCTGGCCTTCGTGCAGTTTGCAATCCCGCGGACACAGGTCGCACTGGATACGCCCGTCGTCAAGCCAGTGCCAGTAGCGTCCGGCGTGGCATTCGTTCGGGTTGATCGCTTCATCCATCTTTATATTCCTTCCATTTTTCCACCGTATAGCGGTAGAGCTTCACATCCGGCGACCAGAAATTCTGCGGCAGCCCGGCCTTGCGCTTGAGGTGCGCCATGAACTGCCGCGGCTGCGGCAGCTGCTCCCACACCTGGGGCAGAAAAGTGCTGCGGTACCGGCCGTATTCGAACACCACGCCGTCGATATGCGGCCGCAATTGCGCCAATGCATCCGCCTCGTCGCTGAAATGAATCGGCTGCTGCGGCGAGAGCAGCGACACTTCCACGTGCGTGATCGCCACTTCGTCCTCGGCCAGCGGCGGAAAGCGAGGATCGCGCAATGCCGCGGCAACGGCGTTGAACTGCACATCGTCACGCAAGGAGCGGTGGATTTCCAGCGAACCCATGCATCCTCGCAGTTCGCCGTGCTGCATCAATGTGACAAATGTGGCGCCCGGTTCGTTCAGCCAGTCCGCCTGATCCACCGGTTTGACCGGCAAACCGAAATTTTGTGTGATGGCATTGCGGGCGAGAGCCAGCAAGACCTCTCCCTTGCCGCGAGCGGGCTGGCGGTCGGCGGCATCGTCCTCGGTGAAAGCGAACGCCGCATAGCCGACTACCCGGTTCTTATCGCCGGCGGTATCGCCCGAATTGCGCAGGTCGAGCAGGTGCGGAGTCATGCCGTGCCGCCGTGCGGCCAGCATCAGCCCGTTGACCGGCGTACCGCCGCAGGCTTGCTCATGGGAGATCGGCTCCCTGAAATGCAGGATGGCATCGGCGGTTTCGCCGTCGATGCGTTTGGCGCTGGCATAAGGCAAATAATGCGAGAGGTCGGAACTGATCACGATCAGCGTTTCCGGGCCGCCCCACAACGCTTCCAGTACTTCGGCGACATCCTCGGGCGCTACCATGCCCACCGCCAGCGGCAGCAGCTTGAAATCCGGCAGCAGCGTCTGCAGGAATGGCAGCTGCACCTCCAGCGAATGTTCCAGTGCATGGGCCTGCGGGCTCACGGTCACCTGTGGCATGTGCGCAATGAGCCGTGCGGCATCGAGGTCTATATCGACTCGCCCCAACGGGGTTTCGAAAGCATCGGCGCCGGGCAATGCCAAGCCGCGCACGGCGACGCGATGGGTCGGCCCCAGCAGGATTACACGCCGGATTTTGCCGGCTTGTGCCGCCAGCAGGGTATAAGCGCTGGCGGCGACCGGGCCGGAATAGATATAACCGGCGTGCGGCGCGATCAGCGCCTTGGGCACCAAAGACGGCGCCTCGGTTTGCGCCTGCATCAGCATCGCCTGGATTTGGTGGGCCAGCTCTGCAGGGTCGCTGGGATAGAACATGCCGGCGACGGCAGCTGGTCGGATGGTAGTCATCATGGCTCTCCTTTCTTCCCCGGATGCTCCTGAACTTGGGTCGAAGCGGCGGGAATCAAGGGCAGCATGATATGATTTTGCGATGAATAACTATGTACTCATCCCTG
>NZ_DASXVH010000092.1:0-3913 GCF_036504375.1 Novimethylophilus sp. | reverse complement strand
CCGGGGAGCCAGGTCTGCAAAGCGCTGCATGCCGATGACCAGCAAAAGATCCACGGCCTGTACCGGGTCCAGCGCAGTGATGCCGCGCTGATCCTGAGCGGCAGCCGGGTGCAGAACCTGCTTTCCGAACTTTGCACGCTGGATTTGCGCAGGCCCGCGCTGGCAGAAAACGCGGTGGTGATGACGCAGGTGGCAGGCATTTCCGCCACCGTTCTGCGCCAGACCCTGAACGGTGAAGCAATTTACCGGCTGTGGTGCGATGGGACCTATGGCCCCTACATGTGGGATACGGTGCTGGAAATTGCCGAAGAATTGGGGGGCGGTGCAGTGGGCTTGTCTGCTCACTTTAAGGACGTGCTCTAGAAGCATCTTTATATTCAAGGGAGAGGTTTATGAAATCTTTGGCGGAAGCAAAGAAGTTCCTGAAAGACAACAGCATCAAATACGTGCTGGCCCAGTTCGTGGATATTCACGGCGTGGCCAAGGTCAAGTCGGTCCCTGCCGCGCATCTGGAAGACATACTCAAGAATGGTGCAGGCTTCGCAGGCGGCGCCATCTGGGGCATGGGCATAGAACCCAACGGGCCGGATTACATGGCGGTGGGCGAACTGGCTACGCTGAGCCTGATCCCCTGGCAACCGGGCTATGCCCGCATCATTTGCGACGGGCATGTGGAAGGCAAGCCGTACGCTTTCGACTCGCGTGTCGTGCTGAAGAAACAGATCGAGCGGCTCTCCAAGAACGGATGGACGCTGTACACGGGTCTGGAACCGGAATTTTCGCTGTTGCGTATGGATGAGCACGGCCAGATTCACCCTGCGGAGTCTTCCGACACCTTGCAGAAACCCTGCTATGACTACAAGGGCATCACGCGCAACGCCGAGTTTCTGGAGCGGCTGACCGAAGCCCTGATCGCGGTCGGCATGGACGTTTATCAGATCGACCATGAGGATGCCAATGGCCAGTTCGAGATCAACTATACCTACTCCGACTGTTTGAAGAGCTGCGACGATTACGTCATGTTCAAGATGGCTGCCAGCGAGATCGCCAACGAACTGGGCATGATCTGCTCCTTCATGCCCAAGCCCTTCAGCAATCGTCCCGGCAATGGCATGCATATGCATATGTCCATCGGTGACGGCAAGAAGAGCCTGTTCCATGACGATAGCGATAAAACGGGTCATGGCCTGTCGAAGCTGGCCTACCACTTTCTTGCCGGCGTGCTGCAGCATGCACCGGCGCTGACGGCATTGGCGGCACCTACGGTCAATTCCTACAAGCGCCTGGTAGTCGGCCGTTCCCTGTCTGGTGCGACCTGGGCGCCGGCTTACATTTCCTACGGCAACAATAACCGCTCGACCATGGTGCGAATTCCCTATGGCCGCCTCGAACTGCGCCTGCCGGACGGCAGCTGCAATCCCTATCTGACCACCGCAGCGGTGATCGCGGCCGGTCTGGATGGGGTGAAGCGCGAACTCAATCCGGGCAACGGTCACAGCATCAATCTTTACGACCTTTCCCCTGCTGAACTGAAGAAGAAAGGCATTGGCATCCTGCCGCAGAACCTCAACGAGGCGCTGACCGCACTGGAGGAAGACAAGGTGATCCGCGATGCGCTGGGAGACGGGCTGTCGCAGGAGTTCCTCAATCTCAAGCGCATGGAGTGGGTGGATTACATGCGCCATGTGTCGGACTGGGAAATCAAGCGTTACGTGGAGTTTTTCTAAACTCGGCGATTGAATTTATTAGGAGAAAATTATGTGTGGAATTGTTGGACTGCTGGTGAAAAACCAGAAGATGAGAGCGTCGATCGGGGAAATGATGTTGCCCATGCTGATCGGCATGACCGACCGCGGGCCGGATTCCGCCGGTCTGGCGGTATTTGGAGCGCCGGTGGCGAATAATGAGCGCAAGTTCAACTTGTACACCACCGACGCGGATTTCAATTGGCAAAAGCTGGAACACGATTTTCTGACGCATCTCGGCAGCAAGGCCGAACTCGCGCAAAAGGTAAATCACGCGGTTCTTACCACGCACCTCGAGCCGGCGACGGTAAAAGTCTGGCTCAAGGAGCACTATCCGCGGCTGCATCTGCTGTCGGTAGGCCAGCTCATGGACGTGTACAAGGACACCGGTACGCCCGCGCAAGTGGCGGCCCGTTACAACTTCGAGAACCTGAGCGGCAGCCATCTGGTCGGCCATACCCGTATGGCGACGGAATCCGCGGTTACCCCGCAGAACGCCCACCCGTACACGGCAGGCGAAGACTGGTGCCTGGTGCATAACGGCTCTTTTTCCAATCCCAACAGCGTGCGCCGCATGCTGCAGCACGAAGGCATCGTCTTCGAAACCGATAACGACACCGAGGCGGCTTGCCGTTTTCTGGAGTGGCGCATGCGCGAGGGCGACGATCTGAAAACGGCGCTGCACAAGGGCTTCGAAATTCTCGACGGCTTTTATACGCTGCTGATGGGGACCAGCGACCAGTTGGCCCTGGTGCGCGATCCTTTCGCCTGCAAGCCGGCCATTGTCGCCGAGCATGACGATTATGTTGCGATTGCTTCCGAGTACAGGTCATTGGCGCACCTGCCGGACGTGAAAAACGCAAAACTCTTTGAACCTATGCCAGAGGAGCTCTACATATGGAAAGTCTAGACCTTCACAAGATCGGTGTGCGGGAACTGAACCAGTACCTGCATCAGGAATTCCCGCAAAAGGGAGTCGACAAAGTCGAAATCCTGAATCCGGACGGCGTGCACAGCATAGCGGTGGGGCTGGACGTTCCGGCTGAGGTGGATATTCGTGGCCACGGCGGCTATTACGTCGCCGGCATGAACAAGCAGGCCAGGGTCACGGTGCATGGCAATGTGGGCTGGGGGGTGGCGGAAAACCTGATGTCGGGCCAGGTGCGCGTCAAGGGGTTCGCTTCCGAATCCGCCGGCGCCAGCGGCCACGGCGGCACGCTCATCATCGAAGGTGATGCCAGCCTGCGCTGCGGCATCTCGATGAAGGGCATCGACATCGTGGTGGGCGGCAACATCGGCAATTTCTCCGCCTTCATGGGGCAGGCCGGGCATATGGTGGTCTGCGGCAACGCGGGAGACGCGCTTGGGGACTCCTTGTATGAAGCGGTGCTCTACGTCAGGGGCAAGATCAAGTCGCTGGGCGCGGACGCCCGCGAGGAGCCCATGAGCGAAGCGGATTACGTTACGGTCAAGAGGCTGCTTGATATCGCCGGATTCAACCATGACCCCAAGGAATTCAAACGCATTGCTTCAGCGAAAACCTTGTACAACTGGAACGCTGACTCGAATCAGGAGTATTAAATCATGAGCAAAAAATTAGTTCTGGAAGAAAGCACCGGCTTCAACAAAAAAGTGATCGAGTACATCCACCGCGCATCCGCGACCGGACTGTACGAAATCCGCGGTCTTGGCGCCAAGCGTAAAGTGCCGAATTTCGATGATCTGGTGTTCCTGGCGGGTTCGGCCTCGCGCTATCCGCTGGAAGGTTATCGCGAAAGATGCACTACCAAGACCATCCTCGGCACCCGCTTCGCCAAGAAGCCGATTGAACTGGCGATTCCAATTACCATTGCCGGCATGAGCTTCGGCTCCCTGTCCGCCAACGTGAAAGAGTCGCTCGGCCTGGCAGCGACCGAAATGGGCACGTCGACGACCACGGGCGACGGCGGCATGACGCCGGAAGAGCGCAACTCGTCGAAGACACTGGTCTACCAATGCCTACCGTCGCGCTATGGCTTCAATCCGGACGATTTACGCCGGGCCGACGCCATCGAACTGGTGATCGGGCAGGGCGCCAAGCCGGGCGGCGGCGGCATGCTGCTGGGGCAGAAGGTCAATCCGCGCGTGGCCGGCATGCGTACGCTGCCGGTCGGCGTCGACCAGCGTTC
>NZ_DASXVH010000091.1:0-12235 GCF_036504375.1 Novimethylophilus sp. | reverse complement strand
GAGGCCTGGGGCATACCCGCGATCAACACGCTGATCCTGCTGAGCTCCGGCGCCACCGTCACCTGGGCGCACTGGGGGCTTAAGCGCAACAACCGGACGCAGATCAAGATCGGGCTGGCACTCACCATCCTCTTGGGCGCGCTGTTCCTGGCATTGCAGACGCATGAATACATGTCCGCCGATTTCAGCCTCAAGACCGGCATCTACGGCGCAACTTTTTATATGCTGACGGGCTTCCACGGCGCGCATGTGACTTTGGGCGCCATCATGCTGACCGTCATTCTGGGAAGGGTAATTGCCGGGCATTTCACCGCCGACCGTCATTTCGCCTTCGAGGCCGTGTCATGGTATTGGCATTTTGTCGATGTAGTGTGGTTGATGCTGTTCGTGTTTGTGTACTGGATGTAAAGCCGCAGGGGTTGCTTCCCTGCATATCGAAAGGAGGTTCAAAATGAACCGCAGACTGTATTTCATGTTGCCGGATGTCGAAAGCGCGCACGTGATGATGGACGAAATGCTGCTCGCCCGCGTCAATGCCGACCACATCCACTTTTTGGCCAAGGAAGGCACGCCGTTGGGCGATCTGCCGGAAGCCACCATTACCGAAAGAACCGATTTCATCGATGGCTGGGAAGTCGGCATGGGGTTGGGAGCATTGCTGGGCTTAATCGCCGGCCTGCTGGCGACGTGGATACCGCCGTGGCCGTTCAATGACGCCTTCCCCCGTGTCGGCATCCTGGTTTGCATATTGGTGGGCCTGGTCGGCGGCGGGTTATGGACGGCGATGGTCGCAAGCTCCATCCCCAACACCCGGCTGAAACGCTTCGAGGCCGGCATCGAGAAGGGCAAAGTCCTGATGATGGTGCTGGTGCCCTTCCACCGCGCGCAGGAAATACGCGATCTCGTCGTCAGGCGCCACCCGGAAGCAGCCTACAGCGGAACCTGGCCGACGGATCATGTGGTGTTTCCGTAACGGAGAACCATTCAACCACGTCGCCACAGAGCCGCGACGCCGTCTCGCCGGCCTTCGCCAGCCCCTCCTGGATGTCCCGCTCGGGTGGGGGCCGGCTTTATTTTGAAGCCGCTTAAACTGGATTCAAAGAGCGAAGGCTGGCTACGATCTTGATTCGTAGCCAGCCCCGTCTCAACCGTCAGAACCCGCCTTTTTTATAATCGTGCGCCGCAAGCGGATGGTGCACGACATTTTCTTGGGCGATCACTTCGGTCGGCAACGGCAACCCATTGACGGCGCGTTTGATTGCCAGCCTGGTGGCTTCGTAATTCCAGTCCTGGATTTTGTTGTTGTCCTCCGCATCCCAGTGGATGAAGACGCCGACGCAGATAAACAGATCGTTGGCTTCCTCGATAGGGATCACGCCATCCTTGACGCTATCTGCCACCGCCTTGGCCACGCCGCACTGCGCCGGCCCGAACATCTGGACGGCCTGTTTGGCGTTTTTGATATCGACTTTGTTGAACATGACCGTAGGCGGCTTGGTCATCAGGTTGGGGGCGAGCACAGAGAGCAGCGCGTTATCTCCCCGTTTCTGGTTGCTAAGGGCGATACAGAAGGCGGTTTCGGCACCGCTTCCGCGCGGCCCGATGATGAGATCGACGTGCGCCACTTCATTGCCGTCGCCCACCAGGGCTTCGCCTATCATTACTTTATTGATTTTTGTCGTTTCCATGGCTGTCCATCCTTTCTGAAAATTCGCTCGTTGCAAGCGAGTGTTGAAGAAATATGTTGAACATTGTTTTTACCAATTGGAAAAGCATTCAATTTGATACCGGCACAGCAATTAAGTTCTTAATATTTATGTGAATTCATCGGAAATTAATCCCTGGGACAAGTGTCAAAAAAACCAGGAGATTAAGCATGCGCCCGGTATCGGAATATCTCAAGACCTGGTTTCTCTGGGAACTGCTGCAAGGCTTGCAACTTACCGGCAAGGCCTTGTTCCGGCGCAAAGTCACGGTGCAGTACCCCGAAGAGAAAACTCCCATGTCGCCGCGCTTTCGCGGCCTGCACGCCTTGCGCCGCTACCCCAGCGGCGAGGAACGCTGCATTGCCTGCAAGCTGTGCGAGGCCGTGTGCCCGGCGCTGTGCATCACCATCGAATCCAGCGAGCGCGCCGATGGCACGCGCCGTACCACGCGCTATGACATCGACCTGTTCAAGTGTATTTACTGCGGCTTTTGCGAGGAGGCCTGCCCGACCGACGCCATCGTGATGACGCGCCATTTCGAGTTCCACATGGAAGACCGCTCGGAAGCCGTGATCGACAAGGAGCGCCTGCTGGCGCTGGGCGACAAATTCGAGCGACAGATCGCCGCCGACCGGGCGCAGGACGCGCCTTATCGTTGAGGAGACAAATCTTGAAAAGCTATTTGCCACGGGAGGCGCGGGGAAACCAGACGCAATGATGCTATCCACCTACTTTCATATTCCCCGTGGTTCAACCGCCGTTCCGCCACATGCCGGTGGAGACATAGCGCTCGCCGGTATCGGAAAGGATGGTAACAATGGTGCGGTATCTGCCGCTTGCCGCAAGCTTGAGCGCGCCATGGACGAAGGCGCCGGAAGACGGGCCGACGAACAGCCCCTCGTGCGCCAGGCGGCGGCAGGCCGCCAGCGCTTCGTCCAATGTGACAGGGATGCGGGCATGGATCATCGACTGGTCCAGAATGGCCGGGACGATGTCGTCCGGCTGCCCCAGAGGTTTAAGTCCTTCGATGCCGGGAAAGGTTTCCGGGATCACCGCGGCTATATGGATATCCGGGCGTGCCTCGCGCAATCTGCGCCCGGCGCCGGTCAGAGTGCCGCCGGTACCGACCCCGGCAACGAAGGCGTCGGGCAGCGTGCCCGCCTGGTTCTTCAATTGCCGGAGAATTTCTTCGCCCGTATCGAAATAATGCGCCTGCCAGTTGGCCGGGTTGCCGTACTGATCGCATAGCCAGTAGCGCTCGGGATATGCATCGGCGAGGCGGTGCGCCTCGCGCAGGGCGAAATCGTAGCCTTCCAGCGGATCGGTAATAATCAGTTCCGCGCCGTAGGCGGCGATGCGCGCCAGCCGTTCCTGGCTGGCGTTGCCCGGCACCACGATGGTCACCGGAATGCCCAGCGCCGCACCCAGCATGGCGTAGGAAATCCCGGCGTTGCCGGATGACGAATCCAGCAGCCGCCGGCCACCTTCAAAACGCCCGTCGGCCATGGCCTGCACCAGCATTCTCGCCACTGGCCTATCCTTGACGGAACCGCCGGGATTCACGCTTTCCAGCTTGGCGAACAGGCGCACGTCATCGGCGATCTCGCGCGCCAGGCGGATTTCGACCAGCGGCGTCTTGCCGATGCCTTCCAGCAATTGCTGCGCTTCATGCGATGAAATGGCATCGAGTTTCATGCCGTGGTACTCGCGCAAAAATGTTCGTAATCCACATAATCCGGGACGCTGCCGGGCGTGCCGCAATACCGGCAGGCCGGGTTGGGCGCCACCGCCAGTTCGTGGAAATCAGCGCGCAGCGCATCGTACAGCAGCAGACGCCCCACCAGCGGGTCGCCCAGCTTCAACAGGATTTTGATCGCTTCCGTCGCCTGCAGCAGGCCGATCACGCCGGGCAGCACGCCCAGCACGCCGGCCTCGGCGCAGGACGGGGCGAATTCCGGCGGCGGCGGTTCGGAATACAGGCAGCGGTAGCACGGCCCGCGCCGCTGCGGATACCCCGGCCAGAACACCGATACCTGGCCCTCGAAACGGTACACCGCGCCGTAGATGTCGGGCAGCCCCAGCTTGACGCAGGCATCGTTGACCAAGTAGCGCGTCGGGAAGTTGTCCGAACCGTCCACCACCAGATCGTAGCCGGAAAAAGTCTGTTCCACGTTGGCGCTGGTCAGGCGCGCCTCGTGGCTTTGCACCTTGACGCCGGGATTCAGTGCCTCCAGGCTCTGCCGCGCCGATGCCACCTTGGAAGTGCCCACCCGCGCATCGGTATGCAGGATCTGGCGCTGCAGATTGCTGCGGTCCACCACATCGTGATCCACCAGCCCCAGCGTGCCGACCCCGGCGGCGGCCAGGTAGAGCGCCGCCGGCGAACCCAACCCGCCGGCGCCGATCAGCAGCACCCGCGATTCCAGCAGTTTTAATTGCCCGGCCTCGCCCACTTCGGGCATCAAGAGATGGCGCGAATAACGTTCGCGCGCCTGGCGATCGAGTTGCCTGGGGATTTCGACCGGCAGCCCTTCGTTTTTCCAGCGGCTGAACCCGCCCGCCATCGAATGCACGTTGCGGTAGCCCAGGCGCTGCAAATCCTCGGCGGCGAACAGCGAGCGCACGCCGCCGTTGCACATCGTGACCACAGTCCGGTTCATGTCGGGCACGGCCTCCTCGATGCGCAGCTCCAGGTAGCCGCGCCCCAGCCGGTAGGCGCCGGGCGGGCTGCCCTGGGCGATTTCGTCCGCCTCGCGCACGTCCACCAGCGCGGCTCCCTGCGCCTGCAGGGCCAGCGCCTGTTGCGGCATCAGCTCGGGAACGGTTGCTTTCAATTGCGCCAGGCGGGCGTCTTTTGCCGTCGGCGCGCCGCCGGCCACCGCCGGCACGATGGAAATGACATCGTCCGCCGCCACCGGCGTGGCGAGGCCGCCCAGCGTGCGCACGTTGCGATTGCCCAGATAGATGTTGACGAACTGGCGCACTTCGCCTTCCGCCGATAGTATGCGGCCGAGGATGCCATCGTGCGCGGCGCCGAGCGCGGCCAGTGCCTCGCCCACCGTAGCCGCCGACACCTGCACCTCGTCGGCGCCCGCGGTATAGCCGCGCAAAGGCATGGGGATGCGGATATGCACGGTCATGGCAGAATCGCCTCCTCCACAAAATCGTCGTCCGCCAGGCGCCAGCTGCGCATGTCTTCCACGCCTTTGCTATCGACGGAGAGAATGAGATAAGACCAGCCTTCCCAGGCGAACGAACGGTCGGTGGCCGAGGGGCGCGGCGGATGATCTGGATGCGAATGCCAGACGCCGACCAGCTCCAGGCCGGCATCGCGCGCTTGCCGGTCCGCCTCGATAAACGCCTCGGGGTCCAGTTCGAAACGGTCTTGCGCTCGTTCCCGGTTCAGGTTGCGGGCGGCAATCGTTTCGCTCACGGTAACGCCGGCACCATTTTGTCGGCCGATCAACAACCCGCAGGTTTCCAGCGGGTAGCCGGCGCTCACCCAGCTTGCGATACGGGTCCGGAGGGGTTCTGGAAGATACAGCACGGACATGGCATAGGCTCCTACCCCGACGCTTCCCCCACGGCCGCGGCGTCCACCTGCACCCGGCCGTTGGCAGCAACGACCGGAAACGTCCGCAGATTCTCGTAGGCGGGCGGCCCCAGAACGACGCCGGTAACGACGGAAAAGCGCGCGCCATGCAAGGGGCAGACGATCTCTTCTCCTTCCAGCGTACCTTCCGACAGTTCGGCATCCTCATGCGTGCATAAATTCTGCACCGCGTAATAATGTCCACCAACATTGAATACCACGACGGGCATGTCGTCGATCGTAATCACACGGTGGGTGCCGGGCAAAAAGTCTTCGACTGCCGCCACATCGATCCAGTCACTCATGGGTTGTCTCCTTACAGTAGGCCGAGTTGCAATTTAGCCGCCTCCGTCATCTGCTCGCGCGTCCAGGGTGGCTCCCACACCAGTTCCACCTTGGCTTCCTTGACGCCCGGCACGCACATCACGGTTTCCTGCACCGCCTGCGGGAACGACTGCGCCACCGGGCAATTGGGCGCAGTCAGGGTCATGCGGATCTGCACGTTGCGCTCGGCGTCGATGTCGATGCCGTAGACCAGGCCAAGATCGTAAATATTGACCGGAATTTCCGGATCGTAAACGGTGCGCAGTATTTCGATGATGCGCGCCTTGAGTTCGTCGTAGCTGACTTCCGGCTGCTGTTGCTGCTCGAAGAGTTTTTTCCAGTCGTATGCCATGGCTACTCCGTAGATACCGGCATAGATACCGGCTGCGGCTGGTTCTCCAGCGCCGCCTGCAGGGTATGCCAGGCCAGCGTCGCGCATTTGACGCGCTGTGGAAACTCGCGCACGCCAGCCAGCACTTCCAGCTTGCCCAGGCCTTCGCCCGAGGCGGTGCCGGTGACCATATGCTGGAACTCCTGCATCAGCCGTAACGCCTCGTCCTCGCGCATGCCCTTGAGGCTGTCCGTCATCAGCGAGGCGGAAGCGGTGGAAATCGCGCAACCGGAGCCGTCGAAACCGGCGTCGCGGATGATGCCGTCCTCCACCTGCAGATATATCGTTACCTTGTCGCCGCACAGCGGGTTATAGCCTTCCGCCTTGCGGTTGGTCATACCCAGCCGGCCGAAATTGCGCGGCTTGCGGTAATGGTCGAAGATGACTTCCTGATAGAGTTCGCGCAGATCGTTCATTTAAAAATCCTGTTAACCGCCGTCGGCGGTTAATTACGTATTAAACAGTTCCACCACTTTTTCCAGCCCGGCTACCAGTGCATCCGCTTCGCGCCGGGTGTTGTACAGCGCAAACGAGGCGCGTGCCGTCGCCGGGACGCCGAAACGTTCCATCAGCGGCATCGCGCAGTGGTGGCCGGTACGGATGGCGATGCCCTGGTGGTCGAGTATCGTGCCGACATCGTGGGCGTGCGCGTCTTTCAGCACGAACGACAGGATGCCGGTCTTGTCATGCGCGGTGCCGATCAGCCGCAAACCGGGAATCTGTTCCACCGCCCGTGTCGCGTATACCAGCAACGCATGCTCATGCGCGGCGATGGCCTCGAAGCCGATCGCACTCAAGTAATCGATCGCCGCGCCCAGGCCGATCACGCCGGCGACATTGGGCGTGCCGGCCTCGAACTTGAATGGCAGGACGTTGTATTCGGTGTGTTCGAAACTGACAGAGCGGATCATGTCGCCGCCGCCCTGGTACGGCGGCATCGCGTTCAGCAACTCCGCCTTGCCGTAGAGCACACCCACGCCCATCGGCCCGTAGAGCTTGTGGGAGGAGAACGCATAAAAATCGCAATCCAGCGCCTGCACGTCCACCGGCACATGGGCAATGGCCTGCGCCCCGTCCAGCAATACCGGCACATCATGGGCGTGGGCGATGTCTGTCATCGCCTTGACCGGCACTACCGTCCCCAGCGCGTTCGACACATGCGCCAGCGCCACCATCCGGGTATGCGGACCGAACAAGCGCTCGTAGGCTTCCAGCTTGAGTTCGCCGGCATCGTTGACCGGGATCACCCTGAGCTTGGCGCCAACTTGCTGGCACAGCATCTGCCAGGGCACGATGTTGGAGTGGTGCTCCAGCCCGCTGACGATGATCTCGTCGCCTTCGCGCAAGCGGCTGCGGCCGTAGCTTTGCGCCACCAGATTGATGGCCTCGGTAGTGCCGCGCACGAAGACGATTTCATTCGGACTGGCGGCATTCAGCAGCCGCTGCACCTTGACGCGCGCCGCCTCGAAGGCATCCGTCGCGCGCTGGCTTAAGCTGTGCACGCCCCGATGCACGTTGGAGTTGTCGTGGCGGTAGTACCGGTCTTCCGCTTCGATCACCGCCAGCGGTTTCTGCGTGGTAGCCGCATTGTCCAGGTAGACCAGCGGCTTGCCATGCACGCAGGTTTGCAAGATCGGAAAGTCCGCACGCCAGCGTTGCACCGCCAGTTCATCGGCGCCCAATTGCAGTTCGCCTTGCATGTTCATAGCAGCTCCTTAATGCTGTCGCCCTGGGACAGCCGGTCCAGCACCAGGTCCGCGATTCTGTTGCGCAGTTCGGGCACCGGAACCCGCTCTATGATTTCATTGGCGAAGCCGTAGATCAGCATGGACCTGGCGGTTTCCGCGTCCAGCCCGCGCGAGCGCAGATAGAACAAGCTGTCGTCGTCCAGTTGGCCGACGGTGGCGCCGTGCGTGCAGCGCACGTCGTCGGCAAAGATTTCCAGTTGCGGCTTGGTGTCCACTTCCGCCTCGCGCGACAGCAGCAGGTTGTGGTTGGACTGATGGGCGTCGGTTTTGACCGCGCCGGGATGCACCGTCACCTTGCCGCTGAACACGCCGCGCGATTCGCCGTCCAATACCCCACGATAATATTCGCGGCTGACGCACGACGGCGCCAGATGGTCGATGCGCGTGTGATGATCCGCGTGCTGCCTGCCGTTGAGCAGATATAAGCCGTTCAGCGTGCAATGGCCGCCGGGCTCGCTTAAGCGGACTGTGATGTCGTTGCGCGCCAGGCGCGACCCCAGCGCGAACGAATGCGAAATAAAGCGGCTGTCCGCCGCCAGATCGGCATGAATGCCCGCCAGATGGTAGGCCGCGCTGCCCTCCTGCAACAGCTTGCAATGCTCGATCATGGCGCCGGCGCCAAGCTCGAGTTGGGTGGTGCTGTCGGTGAAGTTATGCGCGTCCACCATGCCCAGGTAATGTTCGACTACCGTGGCCTGGGCACCCGCTCCGGCGACGACGATATTGCGCGGGTAAATCGATACCCCGTAGCCGCTGGCGATGAACAGCAGATAAACCGGCATCTCCAGCCTTGCCCCCGGCGCCAGGCGCAGCACCGCGCCGTCGGTGGAAAAAGCGGTGTTCAGCGCATCGAACACCGTGTGTTCGTGCTGCTGGTCGAACAGGGCCTGCGGCAGCTCGGCCGCATCGTCCAGCATATCCGCGAAGCTTTCCAGGCGCACGCCGGGGCCGAGATTTCCGGGGCAGGACAGCTCCGGAGAATAGTGGCCGTTGATGAATACCATCAGGTGCACGTTCTGCTGGGACAGCATCCACGCATACAGCGCCGCCTCGGACGGCGCATCGGGCGGAATGTTGTCCGGCAACAGCGACGCGCGACGCGAAAGCACCGACACGTCGGTGTATTTCCACTCCTCTTCGCGCCGGCTGGGAAAGCCATGCGCCTTGAAGCGTTCGAACGCGCTTTGCCGGGCATCGACCACCCACGGCACGTCGTGCCCGGCCAGGGCCAGTGATACGTGCTCCGGGTCCGGTTCCTGCCAACTTTGCTGAACGTTCATCGCCATCCCCTCACACCGCCTGTAGTTCGGATTCGAGCCAGCCGTACCCGCGGCCTTCCAGTTCCAGCGCCAGTTCCGGCCCGCCGGATTTGACAATGCGGCCCTGCGACAGCACATGCACCCGGTCCGGCTTGATGTAGTTGAGCAGGCGCTGGTAATGGGTCACCAGCACGATGGCCCGCTGCGGGCTGCGCATGCCGTTGACGCCGCCCGCCACCACCTGCAGCGCGTCGATGTCGAGGCCGGAATCGGTTTCGTCCAGGATCGCCAGCCGCGGTTCCAGTACCGCCATCTGCAGTATCTCGTTGCGCTTTTTCTCGCCGCCGGAAAAGCCTTCGTTGATGGCGCGCGTCAGGAAGGCCTCGTCCATCTTCATCAGTTTCATCTTGTCGCGCACCAGGCTCAAGAACTCCATCGCGTCGAGTTCCGGCAAGCCCCGATGCTTGCGGGTCGCGTTGAGGCCGGTTTTGAGGAACAAGGCGATGCTGACGCCGGGAATCTCCACCGGATACTGAAAACCCAGGAAGATGCCTGCGCGCGCGCGCTCCTCGGGCTGCAACGCCAGCAAATCCTGGCCTTCGTATTGCACCGAGCCCTGAGTCACCTGATAGCCCTCGCGCCCGGCCAGCACTTGCGCCAGCGTGCTCTTGCCGGAGCCGTTGGGCCCCATGATCGCGTGCACCTCGCCGGCTTTGACCTCAAAGTCGATGCCGCGCAGGATTTCGCTGCCGTCGCGGCTTACATGCAGGTTTTTTACCGTCAGCATCATTGTTCTCCTTGGCTTAGCCGGTGCCGCCTTCCAGGCTCACTCCCAGCAGTTTCTGCGCCTCGACCGCGAACTCCATCGGCAGCTCCTTGAACACCGCCTTGCAGAAGCCGCTGACGATCATCGACACCGCATCCTCGGGCGCGATGCCGCGCTGCGTGCAATAGAACAGCTGGTCTTCGCCGATGCGCGAGGTCGAGGCCTCGTGCTCCACCTTGGCGGCGGGGTTCTTCACCTCGATATAGGGGAAGGTGTGCGCGCCGCAATGGTCGCCCAGCAGCAGCGAATCGCACTGCGTGTAGTTGCGCGCGTTTTCCGCGCTGGGCAGCACCTTGATCAGCCCGCGGTAGGTGTTCTGTCCGCGCCCCGCCGAGATGCCCTTGGACAGCACCGTGCTCTTGGTATTGCGGCCGATGTGGATCATCTTGGTGCCGGTGTCGGCCTGCTGGTAATGGTTGGTCAACGCCACCGAATAAAATTCGCCCACCGAGTTGTCGCCTCTGAGGATTACGCTCGGGTACTTCCAGGTGATCGCCGAGCCGGTTTCCACCTGCGTCCAGGAGATGTGCGAATCGGCGCCGCGGCAATCCCCGCGCTTGGTGACGAAGTTGTAGATGCCGCCGCGGCCTTGCCGGTCGCCCGGGTACCAGTTCTGCACCGTGGAATACTTGATCTGCGCGCCTTCCAGCGCGATCAGCTCGACCACCGCTGCGTGCAATTGGTTCTCGTCGCGCATCGGCGCGGTGCAGCCTTCGAGGTAGCTGACGTAGGCATCCTGGTCGGCGATGATCAGCGTGCGCTCGAACTGACCGGTGTTCCTGGCGTTGATGCGGAAATAGGTGGACAGCTCCATCGGGCAGCGCACGCCCGGCGGGATATAGCAGAACGAACCGTCGGAAAACACCGCCGAATTCAGGCTGGCGAAGAAGTTGTCGGTATACGGCACCACGGTGCCCAGGTATTGCCGCACCAGGTCGGGATGCTGTTGCACCGCCTCGGAGAACGGGCAGAAGATGATGCCCATCTCGGCCAGCTTGCTCTGGAACGTGGTCGCCACCGACACGCTGTCGAACACCGCATCCACCGCGACACCGGCCAGCATTTCCTGCTCTTTCAGCGGGATGCCGAGCTTTTCATAGGTGCGCAGCAACTCCGGATCGACTTCCGACAGGCTCTTCGGGCCTTTCTTGCCCGACTTGGGCGCCGAGTAGTAGAAAATATCCTGGTAATCGATGGCGGGATGATGCACATTTGCCCATTGCGGCTCCTGCATCGTCAGCCAGTGGCGGTAGGCCTTGAGCCGCCACTCCAGCATGAATTCCGGCTCGCTCTTTTTCGCCGAAATCAACCGTATGGTGTCTTCGGAGAGTCCGCGCGGTACCGTATCGCTTTCCAGCGTCGTGTAAAAACCGTGTTGATAATCGCGGCTGATCAGTTCGTCCAATTGCCTGGCGGCGTCCATATTCATCTCCAAAATAACTACATGCTGGCCTCGCGTTGTTTCATGTTTGTCGAGCGGTTTTCGATATCGACATGTACGGCTGGCTGGGTTGCCTGCGGCTGCGCCAGTTCGGCCAGGGTAATGCGCTCAAGGCTGAGGCGGATTTCCCGGCTGATGCGTTGCCAGTTGGTGCGGACAGCACACGATGACTCACGCGAGCACAGGCCGATAATGCTGCTGCATTCGGTCAAGCCCATGGGATAGCCTTCGATCGCGTCGATAATGTCCGCGATCGGGATGGCCTCCGGCTGCCGCGCCAGCTTGTAGCCTCCTTTTGGGCCCCGCTGGGACAGCAGCAAACCTGTCCGCACCAAACTCTTGAGTATCTTGCTGACAGTGGGCAACTCCAAACCGACGGCGGCGGCGATTTCCGGCGCATTGCGCACCTGTTCGGGCACTTGCGCCATCAAGGTCATCACCACCGTCGCGTAGTCCGCGAGTTTACTCATGCGCAGCATTTGTCTCTCCTTTGCAATTTGGACTAAGACGGTCCCATATGGTTCCGGCAATGCCCGAATTAACGATATCCGAACATCGGGAACGGCCCGCTGTCTAACCTGCACCTCGAATAAGGCCGCAAAGGCCGGAGCTTCAGGGAGCAACCGTTATGGGAGTATTATCATGGACGATATGATGTTAACTGCGAAAAAATGCACGCCATGCCAGGGCGGCATTCCACCATTAACGCTGCAGGAAGCGGAAAAATATCGTGGTAGCGTTCCCGATTGGGAATTGCTGGAAAACGCCACCAAGGTCAAACGCACCTTCCGCTGCCGCGATTTCATGGAGGCGATGGCGCTGGCCCAGGCGATCGGCGAATTATGCGAGGAGGAGGGGCATCATCCCGATATCACATTCGGATGGGGGTATTGCAAGGTCGTCTTCCAGACCCACAAAATCAACGGCCTGCATGAGAACGACTTCATC
>NZ_DASXVH010000090.1:0-33073 GCF_036504375.1 Novimethylophilus sp. | reverse complement strand
GATCCTGCCTGGCATCGAGAATGTTCTGTCCGTCCAGCAGGATTTCTCCTTCCGCACGCTGCTTGGGGTAGAGCTGATACATGCGGTTGAACGTGCGCAGCAGCGTGGATTTGCCGCAGCCGGACGGACCGATAAAAGCGGTAACGCGGTTGTCGGGAACGCTCATGCTGACATTTTTCAGCGCATGGAACTTGCCGTAATAGAAATTCAGGTTATTGACGGTAATCTTGTTGGTCTCGGCCATGTGCGTTTCCTGTATGTATTCAGGGTGCATGAGATGGGGTGCTTTCAGATGTACTTCGGTCATTGCATTCCGCTCTTTTTGAACAGTGCCCGTGCCAGAATGTTCAGGCCCAGCACGAAAAATGTGATCAGCAGTGCGCCGGCCCATGCCAGATGGTGCCAGTCTTCATAGGGGCTCATCGCGAACTGGAAAATGATCACGGCAAGGCTGGCCATCGGTCCGTTGAGGTCGTTGCTCCAGAACTGATTGTTCAGCGCGGTGAACAGCAGTGGCGCGGTTTCGCCGCTGATGCGCGCCACTGCCAGCAGCACGCCGGTCAGCATGCCCGCCCGCGCGGCACGGTAGGAAACCATGATGACGATTTTCCATTGCGGCGCTCCCAGCGCCGCGGCGGCTTCGCGCAGGCTGTTGGGCACCAGCTGCAGCATGTTTTCGGTGGTGCGCACGACTACCGGCAATACGATCAGGCCCAGCGCGGTGGCACCGGCCCAGCCGGAAAAATGGCCGACCCGGTGCACGATAATTTCATACACGAACAAGCCGATGACGATGGACGGCGCGGACAGCAGAATGTCGTTGATGAAACGGGTGGTCGGCGCCAGCCAGCCAGCGCGGCCGAATTCCGCCAGATAAGTGCCGGCCAGTATGCCTACCGGCGTACCGATCAGGGTCGCCATCGCCACCATATAGAGGCTGCCGGCGATGGCATTGAGCAGGCCGCCCTTGCTGCCGGGCGGCGGTGTCATCTGCGTGAATACGCTGGAGGTAATATGGCCCAGGCCGTTGCTCAGCAAGGTCCAAAGTATCCATGCCAGAAAGAACAGCGCGAATGCCACCGTCAGCAACGAGACGCTGAGAATGACTGCATTGGTCACCCGGCGTCGCATATAACGGTTTTGATTCAAGGCGATCATGATTGCTTGCCTTCCTTGGAAGCCAGCTTGAGCAGCAGCAGCTTGGCCAGTGCCAGCACGACAAAGGTGATGACGAACAGCATCATGCCCAGCGTGATGAGGGAAGAGGTATAGATGTCACCCACCGCTTCGGTAAATTCATTGGCGAGCGCGGAGGAGATGGTATTGCCCGGCATCAGCAGCGATATCGAAAGATCGTGCGCGTTGCCGATGACGAAGGTGACCGCCATGGTTTCACCCAGTGCACGGCCCAGCCCCAGCATGACGCCGCCGACGACGCCGACCTTGGTGTACGGCAGCACCACGTTCCATACCACCTCCCAGGTGGTGGCGCCCAAGCCGTAGGCTGATTCCTTGAGCATGGGCGGCACTACTTCGAACACGTCGCGCATCACCGAGGAAATGAACGGAATTACCATGATGGCGAGGATGAAGCTGGCGGTGAGCATGCCTATGCCCATGGGCGGCCCCTGGAAGAACTGGCCGACCAGCGGCCAGTTGCCCATGTTGTCGTTGATCCACGGTTCGAAGCTGTCGGCGAACCAGGGAGCGAACACGAACAGCCCCCACATGCCGTAGATGATGCTGGGAATGCCCGCCAGCAGTTCGATGGCGATACCCAGCGGCCGTTTGAGCCAGGCCGGGGTGAGTTCGGTGATGAACAGCGCGATGCCGAAGCTGACCGGAATGCCGATCAGCATGGCAATCAGTGAAGTGACGATGGTGCCGTAAATGGGGACCAGCGCCCCGAATTCCACGGTGACCGGATTCCAGGCATCGTTGGTGAAGAAGTGAAGGCCGAAGGTCTCGAGTGCCGGCAGGCTCGCCACCAGCAACGTGATCAGGATGCCGAACAGTACGGCAAACACCAGGAAAGCGAACAGCCTGGTCGTGTTGCGGAACAACACATCGAGTATGGCTTGCGCGTTGGGTGGCTGGGTTTGCGTGTCGGACATGTTTTTTGTGTCTTTAAGAGTAAAGATCGGCGAACGCTATCAAAAACGTTCGCCGATGTCATCAGTTGCCGGGGTCATCCGCACCGGCCGTGTGCTGCTTACGGCCAGACGGCGCTGCCGTCCTTGCCTTTCAGATTGACGCTCCAGTGTTTCTGGATCAGCTTCACGGCGGTGTCGGGCAACGGCACGTAGTCCAAGGCTTCGGCCATTTTATCGCCTTCGGTATAGCCGTAGTTGAAGAACTTCAGCACTTCCTTGGCGGCAGCCGGATTTTCCTGCGTCTTGTGCATCAGGATGAAGGTGGCGGCGGCGATCGGCCAGGATTCCTTGCCCGGCTCATTGGTAAGAATTTCATAGAAGCCGGGGGCTTTTTCCCATTCGGCATACTTGGCGGCAGCCTGGAAACTGGCCAGGCCGGGCTTGACGAACTCGCCTTCGCGGTTCTGCATGACGACGTAGTTCATGCCGTTTTGCTTGGCGTAGGCATATTCGACATAACCAATGGCGCCCTTGATGCGCTGCACGTAGGAAGCCACGCCTTCGTTGCCCTTGCCGCCCACGCCTGCGGGCCAGGACACGGAAGTGTCGGCGCCGACTTTGGTTTTCCATTCCTCGCTGACCTTGGTCAGGTAGTTGGCAAAGTTGAAGGTGGTGCCGGAGCCATCGGAGCGATGCACCACCGTGATGTTGGCGGAAGGCAATGCCACGCCTGGGTTGATCGCCTTGATCGCGGCATCGTCCCACTTGGTGATTTTCTTCAAGAAGATATTGGCCAGCACTTCGCCGTTCAGGCGCAGCTTGCCGGAAGAGATGCCTTCGACGTTGATTACCGGCACCACGCCGCCGATTACGGCCGGGAACTGCATCAGGCCGTCCTTGTCGAGTTCGGCCACGGTCAGCGGCTTGTCGGAGGCGCCGAAGTTCACGGTCTTGTTCTGGATCTGCTTGATGCCGCCACCGGAGCCGATGGATTGGTAGTTCAGCTTCACGCCGGTCTTGGCGTTATAGGCTTCCGCCCATTTGGCATAGATGGGGTACGGAAAGGTGGCGCCGGCGCCGGTGATGTCCACTGCGTGAGCGCTCACGGCAAAGACGAGACCGGCAGCCGCTACGGTGCCGGTCAGGGTACGGACAATATTTCGCATCAAAATCTCCTGAGTGTGTTTGGGACGCTGCGAATGCTATACCGTAATTATGACAGTTTTATGAAAAAATCTCAGGCGTCCAGAAGGCGCGCGGTTGCCAACATCTAAATAAGCGTTACCATAGCTGCAGTCCCACTCGAGGTATCTGGTCATGCAAGAGCTTTTTCTTCAAGGCAATGGACTCGAATATCTGCCGGCATTCGCTACCAGCCTGGCAGTCGGTTTGCTGGTGGGCGTCGAACGCGAGCGCAGCCCGGCGGCCAAGGCCGGCTTGCGCACTTTCGGCTTGGTGGCGATGCTGGGCACCTTGCTGGCGTTGATATCCGAGCGCACGACATCCGCCTGGGTTCTGCCTGCGGGATTTATCGCGGTGGCCGCGATCATAGTCAGCGCCTACATGGACGACGACGAAAGTGAAGATCCCGGCACTACCACTCAGGCCGCGTTGCTGCTGTGCTTCGGCCTGGGCACGGTGATCTGGTACGGCTTTGGGACGCTGGCGATCATGCTGGCGATCACGATGACCATCCTGCTGCACTACAAGCCTGAATTGCAAAGCATGACCAAGAGCCTGTCGCGGCGCGACCTGCAATCGATGCTGCAATTCGCGGTGCTGTCTTTCATTATTCTTCCCATCCTGCCCAACCGCGATTACGGCCCCTACGATACGCTCAATCCTTACCAGACCTGGTGGATGGTGGTGCTGATTTCCGGCGTGAGCCTGGCGGGTTATGTGGCGCTGCGTGGTGTCGGCCAGCGTTACGGTTCGCCGCTGCTGGGCTTTCTCGGCGGCCTGGTGTCGAGTACCGCGACGACGCTGGTGTATGCCCGCTACGGCAAGAACCCCGCCTTGTCCGGCTTGGCCGTCGTGGTCATCCTGATCGCCAACCTGGTCGTGCTGATACGGCTGTGCGTGGTAAGCAGCGTGGTATCTCCCGCCATTTTGCCGCATCTGGTGCCGGTGCTGGCGAGCGGGTTTGTCGTCGGCGCGACGGCGGCCTTTTATTGGTGGTGCAGCATGAACCGGATGGCTGAGCTGCCGATGCCGGAAATCCGCAACCCGACCGAAATCAAAACGGCGTTGTCGTTTGGCGCCTTGTATGCGCTGGTGCTGCTGGCTGCCGCCTGGCTGTCCGATATTGCCGGCAGTCGCGGACTGTACCTGCTGGCTTTCGTTTCCGGGCTGACTGACGTGGATGCGATATCGCTTTCCAGCCTGCGCCTGTTCGAACAGGGCAAGCTGCTGGCAGACCAGGCGGTCATGTCGATCACGATCGCCTATCTCTCCAACCTGGCTTTCAAGTTCGGCCTGCTGGCGTTTATCGGCGGCAAGGCATTGGCGCGCCGGGCCGCCGTGGGAATGGGTGCCGTCGCGATCGGGCTGGGTATAGGCATGCTGCTGTTCGGATGATGGGCGGCGGGCTGCTATAATCGCGCTTTTAAAATTATTGACCGGAATCACCATGGAAGCCGAACGCCTCAATGCCATCGCCAATCACCTGCAGGAACTGGGTTCCCGCAGCGTCGATCTGCGGAGGTATCTTTGACTTCGATGGGAAACAGGAGCGCCTGACCGAAGTCAACCAACTCGCCGAAGACCCGGCCATCTGGAACGATGCCGAGCGTGCACAAGCGCTGGGGCGCGAGAAGAAATCGCTGGAGTCGGTAGTGCTGACGCTGGAGCACGTCGCCAACGGCCTGAAAGACGCGCAGGAACTGTTCGAGATGGCGCGCGGCGAAGGCGACGACGATACCGTGTACGCCATCGAAGCCGATGCCCGGGAACTGGAGCAAGAAGTC
The DNA here is from genome assembly GCF_036504375.1 of Novimethylophilus sp. Taxonomy (NCBI): domain Bacteria; kingdom Pseudomonadati; phylum Pseudomonadota; class Betaproteobacteria; order Nitrosomonadales; family Methylophilaceae; genus Novimethylophilus; species Novimethylophilus sp. Next base: position 28,014 of record NZ_DASXVH010000090.1, on the reverse strand, counting down.
GCCGCGCTGGAATTCCGCCGCATGTTCTCCCACCCGATGGACCCCAACAACTGCTTTGTCGATATCCAGGCCGGTTCCGGCGGTACCGAAGCGCAGGACTGGGGTTCTATGCTGCTGCGCATGTATCTGCGCTACTGCGAAAGAAAAGGCTTCCAGGTCGAAGTGCTGGAAGAGTCCGAAGGCGACGTCGCCGGCATCAAGAGCGCGAGCCTCAAGGTTTCCGGCGATTACGCCTACGGCACGCTGCGCACCGAATCCGGCGTGCACCGGCTGGTGCGCAAATCGCCGTTCGACTCCAACGCGCGCCGCCATACCAGCTTTGCCAGCGTGTTTGTCTATCCCGAAGTGGACGATTCCATCGAGGTCGACATCAATCCGGCAGATTTGCGCATCGATACCTATCGCGCATCGGGCGCCGGCGGCCAGCACATCAACAAGACCGATTCCGCAGTGCGTATCACCCACCTGCCGACCAACACCGTGGTGCAATGCCAGAACGACCGTTCGCAGCACCGCAACCGCGCCGAGGCGATGGCGATGCTGAAGGCGCAGCTGTACGCGCTGGAACTGCGCCGCCGCAACGAGGAAAAACAGGCGATGGAAGACGCCAAGACCGACATCGGCTGGGGCCACCAGATCCGTTCCTATGTGCTGGACCAGTCGCGCATCAAGGATCTGCGCACCAACGTCGAAATCGGCAACACCCAATCCGTGCTGGATGGCGATCTCGACCCGTTCATCAGCGAGAGTTTGAAGCAGGGAGTATAAATTGAGCGAACAAGAAAATACGTCCGTACAGGACGAAAGCCACGTCATTTCCGAGCGGCGCGAGAAGCTGAAAAGCCTGCGCCAGAGCGGCGTGGCTTTTCCCAATGATTTCCGTCCGCTGCATGCCGCGGCCAGTCTGCATGCCGCGCACGGGCCAAAAGAGGCAGAAGCGCTGGAAGCCGAAGCGGTGCGCGCCTGCGTGGCGGGCCGCATGATGCTGAAGCGCGTGATGGGCAAGGCCAGTTTTGCCACGGTGCAGGACAGCGGCGGGCGCATCCAGTTTTTCATCGCGCGCGATCAGGTTGGCGAGGAAGCCTACGAAGCCTTCAAACGCTGGGATCTGGGCGATATCGTCGGCGCCGAAGGCGTGCTGATGAAAACCAAGACCGGCGAACTGAGCGTGCGGGTGGACAGCCTGCGCCTGCTGACGAAGAGCCTGCGCCCGTTGCCGGAGAAGTTCCATGGTCTCACCGACCTGGAAATCAAGTACCGCCAGCGCTACGTCGACCTCATCATGAACGAGGATACGCGCCAAACTTTCATCGCGCGTAGCCGTGTCGTCGCCGCGATTCGCAGCTTCATGCTGGACAACGAATTCCTCGAAGTCGAAACACCGATGCTGCACCCCATCCCCGGCGGCGCGGCGGCCAAGCCGTTCAAGACCCATCACAATGCGCTGGACATGCAGATGTTCCTGCGCATCGCGCCCGAACTGTATCTCAAGCGCCTGGTCGTCGGCGGCTTCGAGCGCGTGTTCGAAATCAACCGCAATTTCCGCAATGAAGGGCTCTCCGTGCGGCACAATCCGGAATTCACGATGATGGAATTCTATGCCGCCTATACCGATTACCAGTGGCTGATGGATTTCACCGAGGCCTGCATCCGCGCCGCGGCCATGGCTGCGACCGGGGATGCGGTGGTGACGTACCAGGGACGCGAGCTCGACCTGTCTCAGCCGTTCCAGCGCCTGACGATCACCGGGGCGATTCTCAAGTACGCGCCGCAATACAGCGCCGCCCAGTTGGACGACGCGGATTTCCTCCGGACCGAGCTGGCCAAATTCGGCGTCAAGCCGCTGGCGCACGCCGGCCTCGGCGCGCTGCAGCTGGCGCTGTTCGAGGAGACCGCGGAAGCCGAGCTGTGGCAGCCGACCTATATCGTCGACTACCCGGTCGAGGTATCGCCGCTGGCGCGCGCATCCGACACCCGTCCCGGCATTACCGAGCGCTTCGAGTTGTTCATTACCGGGCGCGAGATTGCCAACGGCTTTTCCGAGCTGAACGACGCCGAGGACCAGGCCGAGCGTTTCAAGGCGCAGGTGGCGGCCAAGGAGGCCGGGGATGACGAAGCCATGTACTACGACGCCGATTACATTCGCGCGCTGGAATACGGCATGCCCCCGACCGGCGGCTGTGGCATCGGCATCGACCGCTTGGTGATGTTGCTGACGGACTCGCCCAGCATCCGCGACGTGATCCTGTTCCCGCACATGCGTCCAGAGGCTTGAAAAACAAGACTTTCGCGCTAAATTGACAGCCGGCTGTTTTGGCATTCTAATGTCAAATTAACACTACCTGAAAAGGGCGAACCCGACCGTAAGGCGGGGGCGCAAAATTTCCGGTCCAAGGATGATGTCGGGGACAGCGGGATTGCCAGGTCGCAGGGTTCATCGATATCTCGAACTCCCTCCTGAATTGCCTCTAGCTCTGCTTCTTCGGACCGTACAGCAAGTGCTTTCGCCATTGCCGGCACTTGGCTACCGAGGAGATGGATCACATGGTAAATGCCAGCATTGATGATCGGACCCTGGCCGAGTCGATGGGACTCGACGCGGAAGACGTTCGTCGACGCAAGGACTTTCTCGAGTTCGGTGCACAGGACATTGCGCTGCTGAACGACCTGCACCAGCGGCTCGACCTGGACGGGGCGGCATTCGCCGACGCTTTCTACGCCCGTTTGCAGGCCGATGCCGAAGCCGGCAAGCTGCTGCAGGATGCCGGGCAGCTCGCCAGCCTCAAGCAGAAACAACTCACTTATTTCGAACAGCTCGGCAGCGGCGAGTACGGGCTGGAGTATGCGCTGGCCAGGATGCGTGTGGGCATGGCGCATCAGGCAGCCGGCTTGAAGCCCAAGTGGCATCTCGGCGATTACGGCAGATATCTCGCCAGCATATTGCCCGAAATGCTGCGCCACTGCGGCGGTGACCAGCAAAAACTGCTGGCTACGATGTCGGCGTTGATCAAAAGAACATTGCTCGATTCCCAAATCTCGCTGGATGCCTATTTCCAGAGCGAGCACGAGTTGCTGCGCTTGCTGTCGCAGGCGTTCGAAAGCAACATCGAGGCGGTGTTCATCGCCGACATGAAAGGCAAAGTCCTGCATGCGAACAGGACGGTCATCGAAATCTGCGGTTTCCTGCCCGAGGAACTGGCAGGCAAGCCATGGCAGCATCTATTTGCCGACCAGCAATCCGAAGCGCTGGCCGCGATCCGGCAGACCGTCGCCAATGGCGGGCGCTGGCAGGGCGAGGCCTGGCTGTGCCACAAGAGCGGCAAGGAGTTTCCCGCCTGGATCAACGTCAGTTCGGTGAAAGACGACAATGACGCGGTGACGCATTTCATCGTGGAGTTTTCCGATATCACCGCCTTCAAGCGCACCCAGCAAGAACTGGCGGAGCGCACCGAGGAGCTGGCGCATTCCAATCGCGAGCTGGAGCAGTTCGCCTACGTGGCCTCGCACGACCTGCAGGAACCGTTGCGCATGGTGGCGAGCTACACGCAATTGCTAGCGCGCCGCTACAAGGACAAGCTGGACGCGGACGCCAACGAGTTCATCCATTTTGCGGTGGATGGCGCCACCCGCATGCAGGCGCTGATCATCGACCTCTTGACATTGTCGCGGGTCGGCACGCACGGCAAGCCGATCGAACTGTGCGAATCCGGTGTTGCGCTTGATCGAGCGATCGCCAATCTGCGGCTGGCGGCCGAGGAATCCGGCGCGGTGGTCACGCGCGACCCCATGCCCAAGTTGACCGCGGATATTTCGCAACTGACGCAGCTGTTCCAGAACCTGATCGGCAACGCGATCAAGTTCCGCGGCGAGACCTCGCCGGTGGTGCATGTGGGAGCGGAAAAAAGGGACGGCGAATGGCTGCTTTCGGTGCGCGACAACGGCATCGGCATCGCGCCGGAATTTTTCGAGCGCATTTTCGTCATTTTTCAACGTTTGCACGGCAAGCATGAATATCCCGGTACCGGCATCGGGCTGTCGGTATGCAAGAAAATCGTCGAACGCCACGGCGGAAAAATATGGATAGAATCCGAGCCGGGCAAAGGCACTGTTTTTTATTTCACCTTACCTGTGAATCATGGGGAAAGGAGACGTCATGGAGAATGAATTGGGTAGACAGGTAGAGTTTTTATTGGCCGAAGACAATCCGGGAGATGTCCGGCTGACGCAGGAGGCATTACGCGAGAGCAAGATACGCAACAACCTCAACGTGGTGCAGGATGGCATGGAGGCGATGGCATTTTTGCGCAAGCAGGGGAAATACGCCGAGGCGCCGACGCCGGACGTGGTGCTGCTCGATCTCAACCTGCCGAAGAAGGACGGGCGCGAGGTGCTGGCGGAAATCAAGTCCGACCCCGTGTTGAAGCGCATTCCGGTGGTCATCATCACATCAAGCGAGGCCGAGCAGGACATCCTGCGCACTTACGACCTGCATGCCAATTGCTACGTTACCAAGCCGGTCGATCTGGACCAGTTCATCAAGGTCATACAGTCGATAGAAAATTTCTGGCTGACCATCGTTAAATTGCCTTCCAGCGTCGGCGATTAACCGCCACTTCACCCGTGGAGCTTGCCATGAACGTCGAGCCGATCAATATCCTGCTGGTTGAGGACAATCCGGGCGATATACGCCTGGTTACCGAACTGCTGGCAGAAGGCGGCGACCGGCAGTTCAACCTGCTGGCGGCGGATCGGCTGGAAAGCGCATTGCTAATGCTGGAGAGGCACGACATCACCGCGATCCTGCTCGATCTGCTATTGCCGGACGGCACCGGCCTGGAAACCTTGTATACGATACATGCGGCCGCGCTCAACGTGCCGATCGTGGTGTTGAGCAATCTGGCGGACGAGCGGCTGGCGGTGCAGTCGGTGCAGTACGGCGCCCAGGATTTCCTGGTCAAGGACCACGTCAACAGCCATTTGCTGATGCGCTCCCTGCGCTATGCCATCGAACGCAAGCGCATGGAGGAACGGCTGAACCATCTTGCGCATCACGATAGCCTGACGGGGCTATCCAATCGCAAGCATTTCTACGATAGGCTCAAGAATGCGATGGCGCTGGCACGGCGCCAGGAAAGCCAGTTGGCGCTGCTGTTGCTCGATCTCAACGATTTCAAGCCGATCAATGACACGCTCGGCCATCATGTCGGCGATTTATTGCTGCAAGGAGTGGCGCAACGGCTGCGCGAGTGCATCCGCGAAACAGACTGCGTCGCGCGCATCGGCGGCGACGAGTTCACGATGATACTGACCGGCATGCGCAGTGAGGAAGATGCGGTCACCGCAACCTGCAAAATAATGGAGGCTATGCAGCGGCCGTTCCTGGTCAATGATTTTTCGCTGGATGTCAGCGTCAGCATCGGGATCAGTCTTTATCCGTCGGATGCCGACAATCTGGAAACCCTGGTGCGGCATGCCGATACCGCGATGTATCAGGCCAAGGCGGAAAGCAATGTACGCAACGCCTACCGCTTCTATTCTTCCAGCATGCACTTCAAGGCGAGCGAAGAACGCGAGTTGCAGCATGAATTGTCGAACGCGCTCGCGCGCAGTGAGTTTACGATTGATTATCAGCCGCAGGTCGACGTCAGGACCGGGCGCATCAACGGCATGGAATCGCTGTTGCGCTGGCGGCATCCGCAACGCGGCTTGTTGCTGCCTGGGCAGTTCATCAATGCGCTGGAAAGCTCGCCGCTGATACTGGAAGTGGGCGAATGGGTGCTGCGGACGGCTTGCACGCAAAGCCGAGTCTGGCAGGAGACTGCCGGGGCTCCGGTGATGATGTCGGTCAACCTTGCGTCCCGCCAGTTGATGCAGGAAAACTTTGCCGATATGGTGGCCGCCATACTGCAAGAAACCGGGCTCGCTCCGCAATGGCTGGAGCTCGATATTCCCGAACATGCGTTATGGGAAGACGAAGAACGTGCTTTCGAGCAAGTATCCAAGCTCAACCTGCTTGGCGTGAAGCTGGCGCTGGACAATTTCGGCAACGGCCGAGCCTCTTTCTACTATCTGCGCAAATTCCCGTTCCATGCGATCAAGCTGGATCGCAGGCTCACCCAGGACGCGTCAACTACCGCCGAAGGTGCCGATCTGGCGCGCGCGGTCATCCAGATCGCGCATGTATTCCGCATGAAAGGACAGGCAGGCGGAGTCGAAACCGCGGAGCAGCTGGACGTCCTGCGCGATCTCGCTTGCGATGATGCCCAAGGATATCTCTATTGTCATCCGTTGCCCTCCGAGGCCGCGACCGAATTGCTGCAGCGTGGGCAATGTCTCGAGCCGGCGGCAGGATAGTTTATGAAAGTGTTATTGGTTGAGGACAATCCCGGCGACGCACGTTTGCTGGATTTGATGTTGCAGGAAGTATTGCCGTCTTACAGCCTGTCTCATGCAGGCTCGCTGACTGAAGCCATTACCCAGATACGGGCAGAAAAATTCGATATTATTCTGCTGGATCTGTCGCTGCCCGATGCCACCGGTCACCAAACTTTCTGGCAATTGCATGCGGTAGCGCTGGCTACTCCTATTATCGTCATGACCGGGCTCGACGACGAAGCGCTGGCGGCAGAGCTTGCCCAGGCCGGAGCGCAGGATTTCCTGGTCAAAGGCAGTGTCGATGCCCGCGTGCTGCAACGCGCCATGCGCTATGCCATCGAACGCAAGCGTGCAGAGTCCCAACTGCGGTTGGCGGCGCGCGTGTTCGAAAACACGATGGAGGGCATATTGATCGCCGAGGTGGGCGGCAGGATTGCGGCGGCGAACGATGCCTTCTGCAATATCACCGGCCATATCGAAAAAAACATCATCGGCCTGCCCAAGAGTCTGCTCTGGGGTGGCGGCGACAACGATCCGGTCGCGCAGCAAGTGCGCTCCGCGCTGGAAAGCAACGGCAAATGGCAGGGCGAAGCGTGCCTGCGCCGCAGTAACGGCGATCTTTTCCCGGCCTGGCTGGGCGCGAATGCGGTGTTGGATTCGCACGGGCAGGTGACGCATTGGCTGATCGTGTTTACCGACATCAGCGACCTCAAAGAGTCGCAGGACCGGCTGCATTACCTGGCTTATCATGATCCGCTGACCAACCTGCCCAACCGCATGCTGTTCCAGGACCGCCTGATGCAGGCTGTGGCGCAGACTTCGCGCGGCGGCCGTGCCGTCGCGGTGATGTACCTCGATCTCGACCGTTTCAAGAATATCAACGACACCCTGGGGCATGCCTACGGCGACCGCTTGCTGCGCATGGTGGCGGAACGGCTGCGGCAATGCGTGCGGGAAACCGATACCGTGGCTCGTCTCGGCGGTGACGAATTCGCGCTGATTCTGATGCATATCGAACGCACCGAAGATGCGACGCTGGTGGCGGAAAAATTGATCGAAGTATTGCTGCCCCCATTCCAGATGGATCAGCATGAAGTGTTCATTTCCACCAGCATCGGCATTTCGTTTGCCTGGCCCGGGCACGAGCACAGCCCCAACTTCCTGGAAGAAGCGGACGTGGCGATGTATTACGCCAAGAGCCAGGGCCGCAACGGCTACAAGATTTACGTGCCGGAGCTGGATGCCGTCGCCTACGACTATCTGGTGCTGGAAACCAGCATGCGCCATGCGCTGGAACGCGACGAATTCCGCCTGTATTATCAGCCCCAGGTCGCAGTCAAAGGCGGCCGGGTCACTGCGGTGGAAGCCCTGCTGCGCTGGCAGAGCCCGGAGCGGGGGCTGGTACCTCCCGACGAGTTCATTCCGCTGCTGGAAGAAACCGGTCTCATCGTTTCGGTGGGCGAATGGGTGCTGCGGACCGCCTGCCAGCAGGCGCGGCGCTGGGCCGATGCCGGCATGCCGACGCGCGTTGCGGTCAATCTTTCGGGACGTCAGTTCAAGCAGGCCAACCTGGTCGCTACCGTTGCGAGAACCCTGCACGAGTGCGGTTTGCCGGCAAATCTGCTGGAACTCGAAATCACCGAAACCATTCTCATGGAAAAGGTCGAAGAGAATATCCGCCAATTGAACGAACTCAAGGCGTTGGGCGTCACGATCGCGCTCGACGATTTCGGCAGCGGCGCCTCGTCGCTGGCCTATCTCAAGGATTTCCCCGTGGACAGCGTCAAGATCTGCCAGTCATTCGTGCTCAACTTGCCGCACAGCGATGACGACAGTGCCATCGCCAGCGCTGTGCTGGGACTGGCGCAAGGCATGCGGCTCACCAGCGTGGCGGAAGGTGTCGAAAATGAGCAGCAGGCCGCGTTCCTCAGGGAGCGCCGCTGCGACTATCTGCAAGGCTATCTGTTCAGCAAGGCGTTGCCGGCGGAAGAGATGGAGCATCTGCTGCGCTCCGGGCTATGAAAGGTAAAGATGCGATGGAAACCGTCGATTTCTTGATTTCAGGCATGGCATGCGGTGGTTGTGCCAATACGGTGAAGAAGGCCCTGTTGGCACTGGACGGCGTGATGCAGGCGGATGTTTCGCATGCCGGAGGCCGTGCCGAAGTCGTTTATGACCCCGCAAAAGTGCAGCCCGCCGCGATGAAAACCGCTATCGAAGCGGCTGGTTACACTATCAAATAATTCCTGCGTAGTTTGTTCTCCCGGTTCGATGCATGAGATTTCATGCGTCGGATTTCCTTATGGGTTCATGGTGTTGCAATTTTACAACGGCTGCCTAAAAAACGGGCACCGTGTCATCAAAGTGTCACATTCTAGCTTCAGAATTCCGCCCGGAGTGAAGACTCAATTGGCCAATTTGGTTTTCATCATTCGTCCGTTTATTTTGGGAGAGCTTTAATGCATAACTGTAAACTCCGCGCCACCGTCGCCGCTCTGGCCGGTGTCGCCCTGCTCGGCATCACTGGCATTGCCAAGGCCGACTCCACCGATGACCTGCTGAAGAAGCTGCGCGACAAAGGCGTGCTGACTGAGCAAGAGTTTGATGAGTTCAACAATACCCGCGACACCGAGAAGCTCAAGAAAGCTGAAGCACTCAGCGTCAAGTTCAAGGATGGCGTCGTCATTGAAAGCGCCGACAAACAGCATTCGGTTTCGTTTAATGGTCGTGTGCAACTTGACTATCGCACTTTTGATGGTGGCAACATCGAGAGGGGAACTGCGGATACCTTCGACTTGCGTCGTGCCTACCTGACCATGAAAGGCAAGATGTACAACGATTACACTTGGGAAGTGACCTGGAATGCCAGCGGCAAGGACATTGACCAAGCCTGGTTCAATATCGGCTGGTGGGACGCTGCCAACCTGCGTTTCGGTGATTTCAAGATGCCGATGAGCATCGAAGAAAATACCAGTTCGCGTTTTCTGGATTTCCAGGAACGTTCCATGCTGAACTCTCTGATTCCGGGCAAGGAAATCGGCGCCATGGTGCATGGCACTCCGTTTAATGGCGTGTATTATGCGTTGGCTGTCTCCAATGGCGAAGGTCAAAATACCAAGGAATCGGACAACACCAATGACAGCCCGGACGTGCTTGGTCGCGTGAATGTCAACTTTGCCAAGATTCTGGGCGACAAGGATGCGATTTACCATGTCGGCGCTTCGTTCTCCAATGGTCATCCGGGCAAGAGGGATACATTTACTGCTCCAGGAGCCAATTCCGAGAGCAAGGGCTTTAGCTGGTTCAAGTCGGCAGCTTTTCAAGGTACGCCCGAACGTACCCGTCTCGGCCTGGAAGGTATTGCCGCATACGGTCCGGTCAAGCTGCAAGGCGAATGGCTGCGTTACAACCTAGACGGCAAGAGCACCGCCGGCGTGAGCTTTGATCGTGATATCGATGCCTGGTACCTGGCTGCCAACTGGATGATTACTGGCGAACACTACGCAGACAGCTACAAGGCCGGCGGTGCGTTTGACCGCATGAATCCGAAGAACGCTTTTGTCCATCCGAATGCAACCGCCAGCGGCTGGGGTGCCTGGGAAGTCGGTATGCGTTACACCAAGTTTGACGCTTCCGACTACAAGACCACTAACCTAGCCGGTACTGGTGTACTTACCGCTGGCTTTGCCAACGAGGCGGATGCCTGGACTGCGCAACTGAAGTGGATTCTTAACCCGAACCTGCGCTGGATGCTGGATTACGTGCGTACCGACTTCGAGCAGGATATCACCGTCGCTACTGGCAGGACTGCAAGTCACGAGAATGCTCTGACCACCCGCTTTCAGTTCGACTTCTAATAGAGATAGAAATTGTTCTAACGTGGCGTTCTCCTCGCCACAACCACTCCAAGCCCGCCGCGTGCGGGCTTTTTTTCTGCCTTTCGCGAAATCTTCATCTGCCTTTAACCATCGCGTAACTTTGGGTTATTAAAGTGCTGCAAGTGCCAATGAACAAGGAGATGGCGATGTTGCAACAAGTTTCGCACGTAGAGCCGCAACGCGAGCGGCGTACCTTGCAATACAGCTTTGCCCGCAGCCCGGCGGAGGTGATGGAGGCACAGCGTTTGCGCTACAAGGTATTTGCCGAGGAGATGGGGGCGCGCCTGCCGGGCCACGACAGGCTGGATCGCGACGGTTTCGACGCGTTCTGCGAGCATTTGCTGGTGCGCGATGCCGAAACGGGCAAGGTGGTGGGTACTTACCGCATCCTCGATCCGCAAATGGCGGCCGAGGCGGGGGGGTATTACTCGTCCGGGGAGTTCGACTTGTCGCGGCTGATGCATCTTGCGCCGACTATGGTAGAACTGGGGCGGGCCTGCGTGCATCGCGATTATCGCAATGGTGCGACCATCAGCTTATTGTGGGCTGGCCTGGCGAAATTCATGCAGAAAAACGGCTACGAGTATCTCATCGGCTGCACCAGCATCGGCATGGCCGATGGCGGCCGCCTGGCTGCCAGCCTGTATGCCAATCTCAAGGAAAAATATTTGGCTCCGAGCGATTACCGCGTTTTTCCGCATTGCCCGCTGCCTATCGATGCGTTACGCCAGGATATCCAGGCGCCGTGTCCGTCGCTACTTAAAGGTTACTTGCGGCTGGGCGCATACATTTGCGGCGAACCGCACTGGGATCCGGATTTCAATTGCGCCGACTTGCTGGTGATGCTGCCGATGTTGCGCATGAGTCAGCGCTATGCGGAACATTATTTAAAATAAAACCATAATAACGATCAAGTGAATTGCCCGCCCCACGCGGGCTTTTTTTTGGCCGTAAATTCCGCCGTTGACGGCTCCCGCTACGACAGAAAATGCTATGCTTAATGAGTAAGCATTTTCGTGGGCGACGAGTTTGAACCTGCTGCAACCTTATCGTTGGATCGATGTACTGCGCATTGTTGCGTTGAGCGGGCTTTATCTTGCGGGGGCGCAGCTTGGGCTCGAGTTTGCGGCTTTTGGCGGCAATGTTTCGTTAATCTGGCCTCCCAGCGGCATCGCCTTGGCCGCATTCCTTATCTATGGCCTGCGCATGTGGCCGGGCGTCGTCATCGGCGCTGCCTTAAGCGCCACCATCAGCAGCCATTCACCGGTGTTCGCCCTGGGGCAGATTGCGGCCAGCTTGAGCGAAACGTTGATTGCGGTTTTATTGCTGAAGCGCATCCGCGATTTCGACTTTTCCCTGAACCGCTTGCCTGACGTCATGGGGCTGATCGGCTTCGGCGCCTTGTCGAGCACGGTCGTTGCCGCCTGCATCGGCTCTGTAAGCCTGTTGGCGGCTGGTCTTATCGACGGACAGCAGCTATGGAGAAGCATCATGCTCTGGTGGATGGGCGATGCGCTTTCCGTACTGGTAATCACGCCTTTGCTGCTGTCGCTGAAGTCCGCGCCGATCGGCTGGTCGCGTCTGCGCGAGAGCGAGGCCGTGATGTTGTGCGCCTTGCTGGTGTCGATGACACTGGCGGTATTTTTCGGCTGGCTGCCGGAAGATATCTCTTTCCATCCCAAGGCATTCATATTATTTCCGCTGGTCACCTGGGCGGCGTTGAGCTTTCGCCTGCGAGGCGCGACGCTGGCGATTTTCTTCGTCAGCACCATGTCGCTATGGGGTGCTGCAAACGGCCTGGGCGATTTCGCCGAAGATTTCGCCTATGGTAACGCCGTCAATTACTGGCTTTATATCGCAATTATCGCCAGCAGCAACCTGATGCTGTGCGGCGTATATTCCGGCCGCATCCAGTCGGAAGTAAAACTGCGCGAACAACTCGAACTCTACAATGCTTTGATCCAGGCGCAGTCGGACGTGGGTGAAGGCGTACTGGTCGTCGAAAACGCCAAAATCGTTTATGCCAACCAGGCCATGAGCCAAATTTCCGGTTATACGCTGGAGGAAATGCGGGCATTCGACACTTTCCTGCGTCTGTTCAATTCCAGCGAGCATGAGCGAGTCCGGTCCAAGCACCGCAAACGCGTGCTGGGCGAGCCGGTGGAGCGCCGCTATGAAATTCTGGGTTTGCACAAGGACGGCAGCAGCGCCAACCTCGAAATCGCCGTGACGCTGATGACGCTGGAAAGCGGTGTCGTACGCATGACTATTGTCGTGCTCGACATTACCGCGCGCAAACGGGCGGAAGCCAACCTGATGCTGGCGCAGCAGGTATTCAGGCATGCGGCGGAAGGCATATTGATCACCGATGCCGATCAGCGCATTCTCGAGGCCAATAAAGGTTTTGAGGAAATTACCGGCTATACCCGTGAAGAGATGATCGGGCGGACGCGCGAGATGCTCAAGTTCGGCCAGAACGACGCTGCGTTTTACGACGAGATGTGGGATTGCATACGTCGGGATGGGCAATGGCAGGGCGAAATCTGGAACCGCCGCAAGAATGGCGAAATCTATCCGGAATGGCTGTCCCTGAGCGAAGTGAAAGACGACAGCGGCAAGGTTAGCAATTATGTCGCGGTATTTACCGATATCACGCTACGCAAGGAATCGGAACAGCGCCTGCAGTTTCTCGCCAACCATGACGCCTTGACCAAACTGCCCAACCGCGCGCTGCTGCAGGAACGCATCGAGCATGCGTTGCGGTTGACGCAACGCAACAAGACGCAGCTGGCAGTGCTGTTCATCGACCTGGACCGCTTCAAGATCATCAACGATACGTTGGGCCATGATGCCGGCGACCTGTTGTTGCTGGAGGCTTCCCGACGGCTGGTGAAATGTCTGCGCGATTCGGACACCATCGCACGGCAGGGAGGGGATGAATTTGTCGTGCTGCTGGAGGAATTCGGCGAGGATGTGCAATATCTTGCCGGGGTGGCGCGCAAGGTGATGGCGACGCTGACCCAGCCTTTTACCCTGCTGGGGCAGGAAGTATTCATCAGCGCCAGCATAGGCATCAGCGTTTTCCCCCAGGATGGGCAGGACATGAATACGCTGCTCAAGAATGCCGATATTGCGATGTACCGTGCCAAGGAGCAGGGCAAGAACACTTTCCAGTTCTACGCGTCCGACAGCAATGTGCACAGTTTCGAGCGGCTTGCGCTGGAAAACAGCTTGCGCAAGGCATTGGAGCGCAAGGAGTTCGTGCTGCACTATCAGCCCAAGGTGGATCTGGCGACCGATACCATTGTCGGCGCCGAGGCGCTGGTGCGCTGGATGCACCCCGAACTCGGCATGGTGCCGCCCGGGCGGTTCATCCCGTTGGCGGAAGAAGCCGGCCTGATCGGTCCCATAGGCGAGTGGGTGTTGCGCGAGGCGTGTATGCAGAACCGTGCCTGGCAGGAGGCGGGATTGCCGCTGATTACGATAGGCGTCAACCTTTCCGGCGGTCAGTTCCGCGATGAAAATCTGCGCAACGTCATTGCCTCTGCATTGGCCCAGAGCGGCATGCAGCCGTTTTACCTGGAACTGGAAATCACCGAGAGCATGATCATGCACAATCCCGACCGTGCGGTAGCCATCCTGCAGGGCTTCCGCGAGATGGGTATGCACACTTCCATCGACGATTTCGGCACAGGCTATTCCTCGCTGGGCTACCTCAAACGTTTTCCGCTCGATGCACTCAAGGTCGACCGTTCGTTCGTGCAGGACGTGCCGGGCGATCTGGATGACGCCGCGATTACCCGGGCGATTATCGGGCTGGCGCACAGCCTGGGGCTAAAAGTGGTGGCGGAGGGCGTGGAAACGGAAGCCCAGCTGGACTTCCTGCGTCATCAGCACTGCGAGCAGATTCAGGGATATATATTCAGCAAACCGTTGCCGGCGGAAGAGTTTGCGAAATTGCTGGAAGCCGGGCCGTTCAGAAAGACGAATATTGTCTGAGGCGCCGGGCCTGGAGCCTACTGAAATAGGTTCTTAATCCGGCATGCGGTTCCACGCATCCAGCGCGGCGATTTTGTAGGTTTCCGCCAGGGTGGGGTAATTGAACACCGTGTTGACCAGGTAATCCAGCGTTCCGCCCAACGCCATCACGGCCTGGCCGATATGCACCAGTTCGGTGGCGCCTTCGCCGATGATATGTACGCCCAGCAGCCTGCGGTCTTCGAGGCCGAACAGCAGTTTCAGCATGCCGTCCTCCAGCCGCAGTATCTGTCCGCGCGCAGTTTCGCGGAACAGCGCCGTGCCCACTTCATAAGGCACATTCATGCCGGTCAGATCCTGCTCCGTTGCCCCCACCATGCTGATTTCGGGGATGCTGTAGATGCCGAACGGAAAATATTCCGGCACCGACGGCGCGGCTTTTCCGAACGCATGGCAGGCCGCGACGCGGCCCTGTTCCATCGAGGTGGAGGCGAGGCTGGGGAAGCCGATGACATCTCCAGCGGCGTAGATATGCGGCATATCGGTCGTGTAGTTGCCGTTGACCTTGATGCGGCCGCGGTCGTCGGCCTTGAGTCCCGCATTTTCCAGATTGAGCCCTTTCACGCTGCCGATGCGTCCGGCCGCATACATGACCAGTTCGGTATTGAAGCGTTTTCCGCTTTCGAGCAATATCGTGGCCCTGCTGCCATTGTTTTCGATCGAGGCGACTTTTTCGCCGAGTCGCAATGTCACGCCGCGGCTGCGCAGTTCATGCGCGAGTTCGTCGACGATTTCCCGATCCAGGAATTCCAGCATCTGGGTACGGCCGTCGACGACAGTGACCTCGACATCCATCGCGCTGAAAATGGAGGCATATTCGATACCGATGACGCCGGCGCCGATCACGGTCATGCTGCGCGGAATTTTCTTGAGCTTGAGGATGCCATCGCTATCGATGACGGTAGCGTCGTCGAACGGCACGCTGCTGGGGCGCAGCGGCGAGGTACCGGTGGCGATGAGGATTTTTTCGCCGATGTATTCCAGCGCCTGGCCTTCGGGCGTCGCCACCTGCACGCGATGGGGATCGAGGAAGCTGCCCCAGCCCTTGATCAGATGTACGCCGTTACGCGTGAGCTGATGCTCGATCACGCCGACCTCGTTGCGAATCGTGATCTCCAGCCGCTGCATGAGGTCGTCCATGGTCAGGTGCTGCTTGAGCCGGTAGCTCTGGCCATAGAGTCCGCGTTGTGTCCAGCCGGTGAGGTAGAGTACGGCTTCACGCAGGGTTTTGCTGGGTATGGTGCCGGTATGGACGGTGACCCCGCCCACGATGCCCCTGCCTTCGATTATCGCCGCGCTTTTACCGAGCTTGGCAGCCTGAATGGCGGCGCGTTGCCCGGCCGGCCCGCTGCCTATGACCAGGAGATCGTGGCGAAACATGGGCTCCTCCTTCTGAATGGGCCTGATTCAGGCTGACAACCTGCCATCCAATTATTTGTGGATTTTGGCGGCCGGGTGTTCCGTGCGGAGATGGGAACATCCGGGCGTTGTTATTCGGACGGGACGTCAGCCGGTTGCTGGGCCGTGGACTGGTCCAGCCTGCGTGCGCCGTTGAAACGTTTGGCCCAATAAGCGTCGTTCATGCTGACGATATGCACGCCGCCGCCGCTGGAAGGAGCATGAATGAAACGGCCGTCGCCCAGATAGATACCGACATGGGAAAAGGCGTGCTTGAGGGTATTGAAAAACACCAGATCGCCCGGCTGCAGTTGATCCACCGGAATGGACTTGCCCAACTGGCTGATGGCGCGCGCGCCGTGAGGCAGGGTCAGGTTGGCTGCCTGGCTAAATACGAATCTGACGAAACCGCTGCAGTCGAACCCGGTATCCGGCGTATTGCCGCCGAATTTATAAGGGGTACCGGAGAGCGCCAGCGCACTCAGCAAGACGTCCTGCATGGCGGAGCCGGCCTGCTCCATGGCTGAGCCCGCCTGCTTGAGGAAGTCGGGACCTGCGCTGGCCGCTTCGTCTGCATGGCAAAGGCTGGCGGCACAGCCGAACAGGGCTGCAAAAATAAGGCTATATAAACGCATCGCTTTGGATTCTATAGGGAAAGTGGTTTCCAAGGCAATCCCCACGGGCTTTCGTGTAGAATCTCAGGCATTGCCTATTACGCCGGGAGCCGATCATGAGCGATGCACCGAAACTGACATTGGACGAAATCAAGGCCGCCGCCAGCCGTTTGGTACAGGCGGGCGGCGAAGTGCGTGCCAAATTGCACGAACTGACCGTGCAGGCGCTGACTCAGCGCGAACTGGCGGAACGCGAGATACGCGAAGTGCTGGCCGCGATTACCGAAGGCATCAGCCTGGGAGCCGAACAACGCGCCGCTGAGGTTAAAAGCGCGCTCGCGGATGCCCTGCACGGCATGGACGATGCGTTGGCGCAGGCCGCAGAAGCGATGCAGCTCGCCATCCGGGAAGTGGCTGCGGATGCCAGGGCGTTTGGCGCAAACGACTTGCAGCAGGGCTTGAGCGACCTGAAAAAACTCGAGGAAATGCTGCTGGAGACGATGGGGCGCGTAGCCGCCAATGCCAACGGCCTGGTCAAGCAGGAGATGACGGCGATCGTCGAGCACGGTCGCCGCATCGGCACCGACACCGGTGGCCGGGTACGGGCGATATCGGATGATCTCGGCAACCGCGTACGTTCCGCCGTGCATGATGCGACCGATGCGGGCAAGCAGGCGGCGCGCGAAGTGGGCGCCCGCCTGGCGGGCATCTCCAGCCGCAAGCTGGGCGAAATCGCGGCGCGTCTCGCCGAAAAGGCCGAATCGCTCAAAAAGAAGTAACAAGCCGATAATAAAATGATTCGCGAAACCGTATCCGTGATGCGCGACTTCGGCCGCCTGCGGGAAATTGCCGGCATTTTCATCCGCTATGGCTGGGGAGACGCCATCAAGCGCCTGGGCTTGAATAATGTGCTGGGTCGGGCTAACCATCTTTTGCACCCAAAGGCGGCGCTGGAGGTCATGCATCTTCCGCCTGAAGTACGGGTGCGGCTGGCGATCGAGGAGTTGGGGCCCACTTTCGTCAAGCTCGGCCAGGTGCTGGCAACGCGTGCCGATATTTTTCCGCCGCACTGGATTGCCGAGTTTTCCAAATTGCAGGACATGGTGCCGCCGGTGCCTTTTGATGAGTTGCTGCCGGAGCTGGAAGCGACGCTTGGGCGTTCTCCGTTCGAAGTGTTCAAGGAACTGGACCGGCAGGCCGTCGCCGGCGCTTCGATCGCCCAGGTGCATACCGCCCGGCTGCAGGATGGCACCCCGGTGGTGCTCAAGATACGCCGACCCAATATCCGCGCCCGTATCGATGCGGATTTGCGGCTGCTTTCGCATCTGGGCCGTCTGCTGGAATCGGAAATGCCGGAAATGCGCCGTTTCCAGCCGGGCAAGATCATCGGCCAGTTTTCCAAGTCGCTGCGCAAAGAGCTGGATTTGGCCGCGGAAGGACGCAACACCGATCACTTTGCCCGCAACTTCAAGGATAACCCCGACGTCGTCTTTGCCAGGATATATTGGGAATTTACCTCGGAAGGGCTGCTGGTGATGGAATGCATCAACGGCATCGCTGGCAACGATACGCAGCAGGCGCAGCAAGCCGGTTTGGAGTTGAAGAGACTGGCCGCACTGGGCGCAGACACCCTGCTCAAAATGGTGCTGATAGACGGGTTTTTTCATGCCGATCCGCATCCGGGCAATGTGTTCTATCTGCCGGACAACCGGCTGGCCATCATCGATTGCGGCATGGTGGGACGCATTACCGCAGAGCGGCGCGACCAGATTGCCGACCTGCTGGCTTCGCTGGTTTCGCGCGATTATGAAACCATTCTCGATATTCTGATTGCCTGGGCCGGCAACGTGCAGATCAATGAAGCCAAACTGGCATCTGACCTGGACGAGTTCCTGTTTAACTATGAAAGCGCGTCATTACGCCAGATCAGCTTCGGGAGGATGCTTTCCGACCTGACCACCGTCATGCGCGAAAATAACCTTTCGATACCCCCCGACCTCTCGATGCTGTTCAAGGCCTTGATCACGCTGGAAGGACTGGGCCGCCAACTCGACCCGGATTTTCAGATCGTGCGGCATTTGACGCCGTTTGTTAAACAGGTGATCTACGCGCGCTACATGCCGGCGGCGTTGCTCAAGCGCGGCCAGCGCGGGGTGTTGGACGTACTGAATTTGGCGACCACCCTGCCCCGCGACTTTGCCAAGATGGTCCAGGAAATCCGGCGCGGCCGGGTCAAGATCGAATTCGATCTCAAGCGCCTCGACCATTTCGGCCACCAGATCGATCACAGCACCAACCGGTTGACCCTGGGCTTGCTGACTTCCGCCCTGATCATAGGCTCATCCATCGTGATGACAGTAAAAGGCGGGCCAACCTTGTTCGGCCTGCCGGCGTTCGGCTTTCTCGGCTTTTTCATCGCCTCGGTCTTCGGGGTATGGCTGATGATCTCGATCTGGCGTTCCGGCAGGGAAAATTAATCCGCATTCCTGGGCGTGTCAGCCAGTATTGCGCAGTCCCGCGGCGATGCCGTTGATGGATAAGTGGATGCCATTCTTGACGCGATCGTCCGCAGTGCCGTCGCGGAAGCGCTTGATCAGTTCGACCTGCAGATGGTTGAGCGGGTCCAGATAGGGCAGCCGGTTCCTGATCGAGTGAGCGAGCATGGGGTTGTTCGCCAGGCGCACCGGACTTTCCAGCAGCAGGTTCAGCGCGCGGGTGGTCGCGGCATATTCGGCCTCGATGCGCTCGAACACGGTTTTCCTAAGCTGTTCGTCGCTGACCAGTTGGGAATAACGCGCCGCCACCGCCATATCGGTCTTGGCCAGCACCATGTCCATATTCGCCAGCAGCGTTCTGAACAACGGCCATTCGATCAGCATTTCCTTCAGTTGCAGGATGCGCGCCCGTTGGTCGCCGGCGCCCAGATATTTTTCGATCGCGCTGCCGAAACCGTACCAGCCGGGGAGCAGCAGTCGGCATTGGCCCCAGGAAAATCCCCAGGGTATCGCCCGCAAATCCTCGATGCGCTGCGTCGCCTTGCGCGCCGACGGGCGGCTGCCGATGTTCAGTTCGGCGATTTCGGAAATCGGCGTGGCGCTGAAGAAATAATCGGTGAACCCCGGAGTTTCGTACACCAGGCTGCGGTAAGCATCCATGGCAAAGGTGGATAGCTCTTCCATCGCCATTTCAAACGCGCGACGCCTGGCTGGAGACAGCTGGTCCTGCGGAAAAAGCGAAGCGTCTATCGTTGCCGCGATCAAGGTTTCCAGATGCTGCCTGCCCACTCTGGGGTCGGAGAATTTATTGGCGATGATTTCGCCCTGTTCGGTGAGGCGGATCTGCCCGTCCACGCTGCCTTGCGGTTGCGCCATGATGGCCTGGTAGGTCGGCCCGCCGCCGCGACCCACGGTGCCGCCACGTCCGTGGAACAGCCGTAGCTTGACCCCGGCCCGCTTGAACAGTTTCACCAGCGCCACCTCGGCCTTGTACAGCTCCCAGTTTGAAGTGAGAAAACCGCCATCCTTGTTGCTGTCCGAATAGCCCAGCATGATTTCCTGCTGATCGCCCTGGTGGTGCACCACGTGGCCGACACCAGGCAGCTTCAGCCACACATCCATGATTTGCGGCGCATTGCGCAAGTCGGCGATGGTTTCGAACAGCGGGACGATGTTGAGATCCATCTGGATGCTGGCCGAGCCCCAGTTGCCTCTCGACAGTCCGGCCTCTTTTTGCAACAGCGCGGCTTCCAGCAGGTCCGACAGTGTTTCGGTATGGGAGATGATGTATTGCCGCACCGCGTGCGCACCAAATTTTTCCCGCACTGCCCTGGCTTTCCTGATGACGCCCATTTCCGACTGCGCCAACGCGGAATATTCCTGGAACGGCGAGGACATCAGCCTGGGCTGGCTCAACTCTTCCAGCAGCACGCGGATTTTTTCGGCTTCGTCCAGTTCGGCGTAGCTGAAAGCGTGGCCGGACTTCAGGAACAGTTCGTCGATGACGGCTTCATGGACGTCCGAGCTTTGCCGTAAATCGATGGTGGCAAGATGAAACCCGAAGGTTTCGATGGCCTTGATAAGTTTGCCCAGCCGCGGGTAAATCAGCGCTTCGCCATGGTTGCGGCACAGCGAATCGACGATAACTTTCAGGTCGGCGAGAAACTCATCCGGACAGGCATATGCGATAGCGGGAGAAATCTGGCGCAGATTGACTTCGTGCCCGGTCAGTTCCCGGCAGGTCTTGGCCAAACGCGAAACCACGGCGATCAGCGCGCGCCGGTACGGTTCATCCTGGCGATGGGGCGACTGGTCGGGAGACTCGTCGGCCAGCTTGAGCAGTTCGGGCGTTACATGCACCAGATGGGTCGTCAGCGAAAGCTCGCCACCCAGGGCATGGGCTTGACCCAGATAGTATTCAAACGCGGTAATCGCCTGCTGCACGATCGCCTGTTCCAGCGTCGACGCATCTACATAGGGATTGCCGTCGCGGTCGCCGCCGATCCAGCTGCCCATCTGGAAGAAATTGGGCAGGCGATAGGCGGCATCGTCCAACTGCGCGCCGATTTCCCGTTCAAAATCCTGCAGCAGTTCCGGAATCACATCCAGAAAAGTCATCCGGTAATAGGACAGCGCATTGTTGATTTCGTCGTTCACCGTCAGGCGCGCAAACCGCAGCATTCTGGTTTGCCATAGGGCCGTGATCGCGCCGCGCAGCATCAGGTCGTTTCTTTCGGCCTCCTGGCGCGACATGCCGGGGGTCTTTTTCGCCAGCAGCGAGGAAATCGCCCGCTCGATATCGAGGATGCTCTGGCGCTGGACTTCGGTAGGATGCGCCGTCAGCACCGGTGAGATCAGCGCGGAGCTGAAGAAAGCGGCAATTTCCTCCGGATCCAGCTGCTTTTTCTCGATCTGGGACAGGGAGTAGCTTAGCTGCCCTGGCTCGCACCGGTCTTCGTCGGTGCAGCTCTGGGGGCTGCTGAGATCCTCGGCGATGTTCACCAGGTGTTTGAAATAGCTGAAAGCGCGCACCACGGCGATGGTCTGGTCGCTGCTG
The DNA here is from genome assembly GCF_036504375.1 of Novimethylophilus sp. Taxonomy (NCBI): domain Bacteria; kingdom Pseudomonadati; phylum Pseudomonadota; class Betaproteobacteria; order Nitrosomonadales; family Methylophilaceae; genus Novimethylophilus; species Novimethylophilus sp. The sequence goes on along the minus strand of NZ_DASXVH010000090.1, from coordinate 6,659 downwards.
AGGTTTTTCAGCAGATGGTCGAGCCGCTGCGCGGATGCCGGATCTTCCTCGCGATGAAACTTTACCGCGGTCTGGCGGATGGCTTCTATGGCCTGGAAAGTTTCTTCGCCCTCCTTGTTTCTGATGACTTCGCCCAGAATCCGGCCGAGATAGCGGATGTTTTCCTTCAGCGCCAGTTCAGCCGGCATTTATATCCCCCTCATTTTTTATTTTTCAGTTGCCGTTCGGTGCAATCGCGGGCAAATGCCAGATGTCGCGGTTGTAGTCGGAAATCGTGCGGTCGCTGGAAAATTTTCCGCTGCCGGCGGTATTGAGGATGCTCATGCGCGTCCAGTGCTCCGGGTTCAGGTAGGCTTCGGCGACCGCATTCTGGGCATCGACATAGCTGCGGAAATCCGCCGCCGTCAGCCAGGGGTCGTGCGGGCTGCAAATGGCATGGATGATGGGGTCGAAAATGCCGGGTTCGAACAGGTTGAAATGGTTGCATTCCAGCAGATGCATCACCCGCGACAGGTCTTCGTCCTGATTGATGATCGCGGCCGGGTCGTAGCGGCATTTGGCCGCTTCGACCTGTTCGGCGTTCAGCCCGAACAGGAAGAAGTTGTCGCGGCCGACCTCTTCCATGATTTCGATATTGGCGCCATCCAGTGTGCCTATCGTCAGCGCCCCGTTCATCATGAACTTCATGTTGCCGGTGCCCGAGGCTTCCTTGCCGGCGGTCGAAATCTGTTCCGACAGATCCGCGCCGGGGCAAATGATTTCCATCGCCGTGACCCGGTAATCCGGCAGGAACGCCAGCCGCAGCAGGCCGGCGGTGTCCGGGTCCTCGTTAATCACGTTGGCCACCGCATTGACCAGCTTGATGATACGTTTCGCCATCATGTAGCCGGGTGCCGCCTTGCCGCCGATCAGCACGCAGCGCGGCGTGATGCCGTCTTTTTGCCCGCGCTTGATGCGGTCGTACAGATGGATGACGTGCAGCACGTTGAGCAGTTGCCGCTTGTATTCATGAATGCGTTTGACCTGTACGTCGAACAGCGCGTTGATGTCGAAAATGATGCCGCAATCCTGCTGCACCAGCTCGGAAAGGCGGGCTTTGTTGGCCTGCTTGACCGCGCGCCATCTGGCCCGGAATTGCGTATCCTCGGCGTAGGGCGCCAGCTTGCGCAACTGCGGCATGTCGGTGATCCAGTCCGGGCCGATCGCCGAGGTGATCAAGGCGCTCAGCGCCGGATTGCTCGATGCCATCCAGCGGCGCGGCGTGACGCCGTTGGTCTTGTTGTTGAATTTTTCCGGCCACAGTTCGTAGAAGTCGCGGAACAGGTGCTGCTGCAGCAGTTGCGAATGCAATTCGGCTACGCCGTTGACCGAAGTGCTGGCCACCACCGCCAGGTAGGCCATGCGTACCTGCTGGTCGTTGCCTTCCTCGATGATGGACATACGCCGCTGGCGTTCGCTGTCGCCAGGCCAGCGCAATGAAACTGCGGCCAGGAAGCGCGCGTTGATTTCATAAATGATATCGAGCAGGCGCGGCAGCAGGCGGCCGAACATGCTCACCGGCCATTTTTCCAGCGCTTCCGGCAATAGCGTGTGGTTGGTGTAGGCGACAGTGCGTGCGGTGATCGCCCAGGCGTCGTCCCACTTCAGGCCGTGCTCGTCCATCAAGAGACGCATCAGTTCCGGCACGGCGCAGGTAGGATGAGTGTCGTTGAGCTGGAAGCAATGCTTGTCGGCAAACCGCGAAAAATCATTGCCGTGTTGCTTGACCCAGTGGCGCAATATGTCCTGCAAGCTGGCCGATGCCAGGAAATACTGCTGGCGCAGGCGCAGTTCCTTGCCGTTTTCGCTGGCGTCGTTGGGGTATAGCACCATGGTGATGTGTTCGGCCGCGTTCTTCGCGCCGACCGCTTCCGCATAGCTGCCGGCATTGAATTCCTCGAGGTCGAATTCATCGGTGGCGGTGGATTTCCACAGGCGCAAGGTATTGACCGTGCCGTTGCGATAACCGGGGATCGGCATGTCGTAAGGCACCGCCAGCACGTCGTGCGAGTGCACCCAGCGCGCTCGCGCATGACCGTCTTCATCGGTGAACTCGCTGTAGCCGCCGAACTTGACCCGTACCGCATGCTCCTGGCGTTCGATTTCCCATGGGTTGCCTATCCTCAGCCAGTGGTCCGGCTCTTCCAGCTGGTAGCCGTTTTCGATTTTCTGGCGGAACATGCCGTATTCGTAGCGGATGCCGTAGCCCGTCACCGGCAGCTGCAAGGTGGCGCAGCTGTCGAGGAAACATGCGGCAAGCCGTCCCAGGCCGCCGTTGCCGAGACCGGCGTCGTGCTCGAGTTCGGCGATTTCCTCCAGCACCAGCCCCATCGTTTTCAGCGTGTCGGCGGTGGACGATTTTTCCTCCAGGTTGAGCATGGCATTGCCCAGCGCCCGGCCCATCAGGAATTCCAGCGACAGGTAATAGGTGCGTTTGCAATCCTGCGCATCGTAGGCCGCCTGGGTTTTCTTCCAGCGGTCCATCATGCGGTCGCGCCACGCCATCGAGAATGCGGTGTATGCGTGGTATGAAGACTCGCTGATCTCGTCCCGCCCCAATGTACGGCTGAAATAACGCCTGAAGTCTTCGATCAGGCTGCGGCTATCCATATCGGATGGTGGGAGATCCGCAAAGCCGGGAGGGGTCGTGCTGAGGGTAAAGGGTTTGGAATTCAAAATATTATTCCTGGAAAGTATTCGAGGCCTGGCATAAGCGGGTAGTCAGCAACTATCGGACCATCGCGGCACATCCGGAGTCTTGCACGAGAGCTGGTCTTATGCGCTGATTGCCAAGTTCCGGCGCCGTGCATTATTTTGCAAGCAGGTGCGATTTTAGTGCATGCATGGAGGACGCGCCAACTTGCGCAAAAATTTTCACGGATCACAGGCCCGCACTTCGCAGCATCTGCGTGCAGCCAGGCCCGGTTTACCGGCTCGTCCGGGAGAATTGACGCTATAATTAGTCCATATTCCTCAAGCGCCGCCTGATCGCGGACAATTGAATTCCAGGTCTTTCTTGCCCGATCTCGCCCATATTTTTTCCGCGGAAGGCCCGCTGGCCGAATCCATGGCCGGTTACCGGCTGCGCCCGCAGCAACTGGAGATGGCGCAGGCGATCCATGACGCCATCGAGCAGCGCTGCGTGCTGGTGGCCGAAGCCGGCACCGGCACCGGCAAGACCTTCGCCTATCTGGTACCGGCGCTGCTGTCCGGCGGCAAGGTAATCGTCTCCACCGGCACCAAGACCTTGCAGGACCAGCTGTTCAACCGCGACCTGCCGGCGGTGCGCGAAGCGCTGAAAGCACCTGTGACAGTGGCGATGCTCAAGGGGCGCGCCAACTACGTTTGCCATTACCACCTGGAGCGCGCCAAGGCCGAAGGTCGCTTCATGAGCCGCGACGACGTGCACCATCTGCACGAGATCGGCCGCTTCGCCCAACGCACCCAGAGCGGCGACAAGAGCGAGCTGGCAATCGTGCCGGAAAACGCCGCGATCTGGGCTTCGGTGACCTCCACGCGCGACAACTGTCTGGGCCAGGACTGCGCCCACTACAAGGAGTGCTTCGTGATGGAGGCGCGCAAACGCGCGCAGGCCGCCGATGTGGTGGTGGTCAACCATCACCTGTTCTTCGCCGACGTCATGCTGCGCGACGAGGGCGTGGCGGAGTTGCTGCCTGCCGCCAATACGGTGATTTTTGACGAAGCCCACCAATTGCCTGAGACCGCCGGACTGTTCTTCGGCGAAGATATTTCCACCAGCCAGTTGATGGACCTGGCGCGCGACACCCATGCCGAGGCGCTCACCGAAGCCAAGGATTTCAAGGCCTTGCCCGAGGCGACTTCCGCACTGGAAAAAGCGGTGCGCGATTTCCGCCTGGTGTTCGGGCTGGAAGGTGCGCGCATGCCGGTGCAGAAGGCGCTGGGGTTGAAAGGCTTCAATGATGCGCTGGACGGATTGCGCGTGAGGCTTAAGGAACTGGCGGCCATGCTGGAACTTCAGGCCGAGCGCGGACCCGGTGTCGAAAACTGCTGGCAGCGTGCGCTGGCTTTGCATGCCCAGATCGCCGGCTGGCAGTCCGGCGACAATGCCAACCTGGTGCGCTGGGTGGAAGTGTTCGCGCACAGCGTGCAACTGCATGCGACGCCGTTGTCCATCGCCGAAATTTTCAGCAAGCAGATCGAAGGCCAGGCGCGAGCATGGATATTCACTTCCGCGACGCTGGCGGTAAAAAGCGATTTCAGCCATTACCTTGGCCAGATGGGCTTGCTGGAGGCCGGTACCGGTTTCTGGGAAAGTCCTTTCGATTATCCGGCGCAGGCGTTGCTCTATGTACCGCAAGCGATGCCGGAGCCGAACACGCAGGACTATGCTGCCGCCGTGGCCCAGGCCGCGTTGCCGGCGATAATTGCCAGCGGCGGCCGCGCGTTCGTGCTGTGTACCAGCCTCAGGGCGATGCGCGAAATCCATTCCTGGCTGCAGCAGGCCTTCGAGCGCGACGGGCTGGACTTCCCCTTGCTGCTGCAAGGCGAGAGCTCGCGCAGCGAGTTGCTGGAGCGCTTCCGCAAGCTGGGCAACGCGGTGCTGGTGGCGAGCCAGAGCTTCTGGGAGGGCGTGGACGTGCGCGGCGCAGCGCTGTCGCTGGTGGTGATCGACAAGCTGCCGTTCGCGCCGCCGGACGATCCCGTGCTGTCGGCACGCATCGACAGGATCAACGCCGAGGGCAAGAGCGCCTTCATGGAATACCAGTTGCCCTATGCGGTGATCACGCTCAAACAGGGCGCCGGCCGGCTGATCCGCGACGAAACCGACCGCGGCGTGCTGATGATCTGCGACAAGCGGCTGGTGGAAAAGCAATATGGCCGTCGTATCTGGCAGAGCCTGCCGCCGATGAAGCGCACGCGGGAGCTGGCGGACGTGCAGGCATTTTTTGTCGCCGAGCCGGAGCCGGGAGCCCTATAGCCGACTAAAACATTCAGGTATTGGTGCGCCGGTGATAAAATCCCGGCATGACCAATCGCCTATCCGCCGAAACCAGCCCCTATCTCCTGCAACACGCCGACAACCCCGTGGATTGGCATCCCTGGGGTGCGGAAGCGCTGGCGCTCGCTAAAACACAAGACAAGCCCATCCTGCTCTCGGTAGGGTATTCCGCCTGCCACTGGTGTCACGTGATGGCGCATGAGTCGTTTGAAAATGCGGCGACGGCCGCAGTGATGAACGAGCATTTCATCAACATCAAGGTGGACCGCGAAGAGCGTCCCGATATCGACCAGATCTACCAGACCGCGCATGCGATGATGGTACGCCGCAGCGGCGGCTGGCCGCTGACGATGTTTCTGACGCCGGACCAGGTGCCGTTCTACGGCGGCACCTATTTCCCGCCGACGCCGCGCTACAACCTGCCGGGTTTCGCCGATTTGCTGCACAAGATCGCTGCGGCCTACCGCGAGCATAAGGCGGATATCGAATTGCAGAGCCAGCCGCTGATGGAGTCTCTAGCCCAGCGCGGGGCGCGGAAAGAGGCGCAGATGGCGGACGAGTCCGTCATCCGGGCCGGCGTCGAGCATCTGGCGCAGGCTTTCGATGCGGCGCGCGGCGGTTTCGGCGGCGCACCCAAATTCCCCAACGAGCCGGACTGGGCGCTGTTGCTGCGCATCGCCGCGAGCGGTGATGAAACGGCGCGCAACATGGTGAGCCTCACGCTGGACGGCATGGCGCGCGGCGGCATCTACGACCATCTCGGCGGCGGGTTCTGCCGCTACAGCGTCGATGAACGCTGGGAAATCCCGCATTTCGAAAAAATGCTCTACGACAATGGCCAATTGCTGAGCATCTATACCGATGGCTGGCTGCTGACCGGCGAGCCACGCTGGCGCGAGGTGGTGGAAGAAACCGTAGGCTGGATGCTGCGCGAAATGGGCGCGCCCGAGGGCGGTTTTTATTCCTCGCTGGACGCCGACTCCGAAGGCGCGGAAGGTAAGTTCTACGCCTGGTCGCGGGAGGAGGCGCGCAATCTGCTGACTGCGCAGGAATATGCGCTGGCCGCAGCGTATTACGGGCTCGAACAGGCGCCCAACTTCGAACACGGCTGGCATCTGAAGGCCGAGGATAGCCTGGCTGCGGTCGCGGGCAGGCTCGGTATTCCACCGGCAACGGCTTCCGCACTCCTGGCTTCGGTTCGCGCCAAGCTGCTGGCGGCACGCGATGCGCGTGTGCGGCCGGGGCTGGATGACAAGCTGCTGACCAGCTGGAACGCACTGGCGATCAAGGGCCTGGCGCGTGCCGGGCGGGCGTTCGAGCAACCGGCCTGGATCGCCGCCGCACAGCGTGCGACGGATTTTATCCGTGACACTTTATGGGTAGACGGGCGCTTGCTGGCTACCTGCAAGGAGGGCAAGGCGCATCTTAACGCTTACCTGGACGACCATGCCTTCCTGCTCGATGCGCTGCTGGAACTGCTGCAAGCCGAACACCGCCGGCAGGACCTGTTGTTTGCGATCGACATCGCCGAAGCGCTGCTCGCGCGCTTCGAAGATACCCAGTCCGGCGGATTTTTCTTTACCAGCCACGACCACGAGTCGCTTATTCAGCGCCCCAAGGCGCCGCACGACAATGCGAT
>NZ_DASXVH010000089.1:0-36479 GCF_036504375.1 Novimethylophilus sp. | reverse complement strand
CTTCAGCCTCCGCCAGCCGACCGGCCTGATGATGGATCAGCCCCTGCTGCAGCAAGGCATCGAGTTTGGATGGCGGCCTGGAACTCATGCCGGCGGATTGCCTGGCTGACCGAGCACGGAGCGCATCACTTCGCGCAGGGTGGCATCCACTTCCACCAGGACCTCTTTCCAGTTTCCCGGTTCACGCTGACGGAACAAACGCATGCTGGGGTACCAGGGCGTATCTTCCCGCTCCAGCATCCAGCGCCAGTCGGGAGCGTGGCGTAGCAGAGTCCACACGGGCCGGCCCAGGGCGCCCGCCAGATGTGCCACGGCGGTGTCCACCGAGATGATCAGGTCGAGCTGTCCGATGAGCGCGGCGGTATCGGTAAAATCCGGCAAACGGTCCGACACGTCCACCAGGCCAATATGCTCGGCAACGGACAGCTCATGCTCGTTAAACATCCGGTTTTGCAGGCTGATCCAGGTCACGCCGGACATATCCGCCAGTTTTCCGAACAAAGCCAGTTCGATGGAACGGTCGCTATCGGCACCATAGCTGGCGTTACCCTGCCAGCACAATCCCACCTTGATCTTGTCCGAGTACCCAAACAAGGTTTCCTGCCAGACGGCTGACTTGTCTGCGGAAACGGTCAAATACGGGACATTGGCCGGAATTTGGTCAAGCGTGGTCTGAAACAGCCGGGGCAGGCTCAATAACGCGCAATGGGCATCGTAATGCGGCAAGGTATCGTCGAACCCGCACACCGCCGATACGCCGCCGACGCCGCGCATCAGCGCATGCAAGCCGGATGGGCATTGCACCGCCACCTGTACCCCTTGTCGCGCGATAAACGGCAGGTAGCGCACAAACTGGATGGCATCGCCGTATCCCTGTTCGAAATGAACCAGCAGCGTGGAACCGGGAGCAATCAGGCCATCCCATTGCGGCCCCTGATGACGCGGAGGGCGCAACCGCAAACGCCATTCGTATTCGGCAAAGCCTTCGCGCAGCCGACCCGTCAGCAGCCACGCCATGCCCAGCGCCACATGGGCTTCGGCGAAATCCGGACTCAGGTCGATCGCGCGCTGGAATGCGGCCGCAGCTTCTTCCATCCAGTTAAGCTCGCGGTACGCCACGCCCATATTGAAGTGGGCCATTACCAATTCCGGCTTGGAGCGTATCGCGTTCGAAAACGCATCGATGGCTTGCGGCAGCCGCTTTCCCGCCAGATAGACCGCACCCAGATTGTTGTGCGCTTCGGCATTGGCAGGATCGCGATCGATAGCCTGCCCCAGGGTTCGCGTCGCCTCATCAATTTTGCCGATCTGGCGATAGGCATCGCCCAGCGCACTTAGAATCTCCACCGAGCCGGGACTGTTCGTGACCGCCTGTTCCAGCCGCCTTATGGCCTCCTGCACATTGCCGGCTTTCAGTTCGACCAGGCCGAGCGCATGCTGCGCAAGCGCACAGTCGGAAGCCTGTTCCAGCACCGGCTGCAGAATAGCGCGCGCTTCATCCATGCGCCCCGCCACCAGGCAGAGCATGCTCTGCTGCACCTTGTCCCGATGCGCCTGGTCGGCAAGCATCGCTTGCAATGCCGCAGTCACTTTGCCAATTACGGGCATCCAGTCGCCGGGCTGTTGTTGACGGAACAACCGCATGCTGGGGTACCAGGGGCTGTCATCGCGCTCCAGCAGCCAGCGCCAGCAGCCGTCAAAACGCGAAAGCAGCCATACCGGCTTGCCCATCGCTCCGGCCAGATGCGCAACGGCAGTATCGACGCTGATGATCAGGTCCAGATGCGAAACAAGCGCTGCGGTATCGGCAAAATCCGTGACTTCGTCCATCAGGTCGATCATCTTTCCCCGATAGGCTGCCGATTCAGGCTTCGACCCGCCTTTCTGCAGACTGTAGAAATCCACCCCAGGCACCGCCAGCAGGCGCTCTAGCGCAGCAAGCGCGATGCTGCGCCTGCGGTCGATCAAATGCGCATCAAGATCATTCTTGCGCGGCGCGCCCGCCCATACCAGGCCGACTTTCAGGTGGTCGCCAGCAATCAGCTTGTTGCCCCATAGATTAGCCAGATAAGGCTCCGCGCCGAGATAAGGCACGTCGGCAGGAATTTTCTGCACGTGATCAAGGCCCAGTTTGCAGGGCAGGCTCAGCAACGCGCACTGCACGTCGAACACCGGCAAGGAATCTCCTTCGGCGATGACTGAATCAACACCCGGCATGTTGCGCAATAGCCGCACCAGCGCAGCCTGGCAGCGCACCACTACCCGCCCTCCCCGTGCGGCGACCAGGGGAACGAAACGAATGAACTGCAGCGTATCGCCCAAGCCCTGCTCGGCATAAAGCAGAATGCGCCTGCCATCGAGCGCTTCCCCCTGCCATTCCGGCTGGGGGAAATCCGGATAAAGCCGGCGCGTGTCCGGCCGCTTGAGACGCCATTCGTATTCGCGCCAGCCGTTGGCGAAATCGCCGGCCAGCAGATACGCCAGCGAACGGTTCCAGCGGGCATCGGGAAATTCCGGCGAGAGCTCGACCGCCTTGCTGTAAGCGGCTTCCGCCTCGGCAATGCGGCGCTGGATCATCAGTACATTGCCCAGATTGCTATAGGCAGAAGCATAGGCCGGACGCACTTCGATTGCGGCGCGCAGCGAAGCTTCCGCCTCTTCCGGCTGCCCCTGATCCAGCAGTACCGCTCCCAGGTTGCTAAGCGCTTCCGCATAATGCGGATTACATTGCAGCGCTTTTCGCAAATAGATTTCAGCCTGCGGCAACTGCCCCTGCCTGCGCACTACCGCACCCAAATTACCCAGCGCCTCGGCATATTGGGGCTGCAGGAGCAGCGCTTTTTCGAGCACGCTTTTCGCCTCATCCAGACGCTGCTGGGCGATCAAGGCATTAGCCAATCCGAGGCATATATGGGCATCGTCAGGAGCAAGTACATGAGCCTGCCGGCAGGCTTCTTCCGCCTCGACATGCTTTTCCGACGCGTAGAGGGCGTTGCCCAAGGCAGACAGCGCGCCGGTATCGTGGGGGCGCAATCGCAACGATTGGCGCAGGGCCTGTTCGGCCTCGGCGTATCGGCCCGTATCGGACAGTATTAACCCGTAATTGAAATAATAATCCGGAATGTCATCCTGAATCCTGATCGCGGCAACGATCAAGCGTTCGGCTTCCGCGTGATTGTGCTGCTGGAATTCCACCAGACCGAGCAGATGCAAAGCGCTGGCGTGATCAGGGGCGTGCTGCAGCACGTTACGGTAATGGACTTTGGCCTCGGCCAAATGCCCCTGCTGGTGCAGCTTCAATGCCTGTTCAAATTCATTCATAGTCGAGCGTTTCAAAACCCCGGTTGCCGTCGAACCATTTTCGGCGGCTGGCTAAAAAAGCTAAGTGGACATCGCCAATACTGGCAAGATGGAGGTTTCTAAAACTACATCAACGCCCGCATGAATGCTACGTAACGCAGGCAAATAATGCAACGGTGGATATATTGCAAGGGTCTTGGGAAACTAAAGCGGGGGTGTGAGATTCATAAAACGCCTCGCAACCATTATAAATAGCGACATCAGCTAATTTAAATAATCCATCTATACAGATTTCTATACATCCGGCGCAATGTGAAACGCGGCCTACCAGTCACCCCAGAAAATCCAGATATATACGCACTTGTGCGTATATATTGTATTAACAAGCATTGACAATCACAACATGTTGAGATTCTGCTCATGTTGAGATTCTGCTTGACGGCCAATAAAACCATTTGGCATTATCTGCAACATGGGGAATCAAACCACTGCAATTACTAGCCTGCCTGAGTTGCGCGAAGCGCGATGGGAGGCTATTGCTCCGATTGTTGCAGTTTTCGTTTTATTCACCGCCCTTATCTTCCTCCATGCTCCCGTTGTCCTTGTTGCTGGTATCTTTATCATCGTAGCCCTTTTTTGGGCTCAATGGTTCAGCCTCGATTACGAAGTCAGCGAGGCTGAAGAACGGCTCAAGACTTTCGGGCTTACGGCCCGATGGCTCCCAGTCGAAATCGACGCCAAATCACAAAAACCCATCCCTTCTTCACCGCCTCCGCGCACCCTCTCCGCCTAACCGATCCGGCCCGCGCATTGCGCGGAATGATTTCATGCCAGGTGCCATTGGTGCCTCGGCAAGGTGGAGAAAAACCATGCAACAAAAAATTCTACGTATTGCTGATGCAGTTCAAAAAACAGGTCTTAGCCGCTCAACTATCTACCGCCTTTTAGAGGCAGAAGACTTCCCAGAACCAATCCGGCTTTCCAAGCGCGCAATTGGTTGGACTGAAGAACAATTGAATGGGTGGATTTCAAGCCGCACCCATGTTTCCCAAGGGGTGATCCATGGGTAGGCAGAGAATGATCAATGACTCATTTTGGGACGACCCGGACTTGTCAGACTATACAGTCGAAACAAGAACCGCCCTTCTCTTGTTTTTAACATGCCGTGACAGCAACATCATTGGTGTGTACCGCGTGAACTGGCGGTCAATTGGGGCTGGCATTGGCTGGACGAAGGAGCAAGCAACAAATGCGGCCAGGCTGGTAGAGGAACTTGGCGGAATCGTCATCGATGAAGAAACAGGCTGGGTATGGGTTAAGGAATGGTGGAAACACAATTCGCTTCGCGGGGCCTTTACCGGGAATGTAGCAAAGAAAGCACTGCAGGAGCTTAGCATCGTCCCTGACACATGGAAGCCAGAGGTTTTGGAATGGATTACCTCCAACGACCCTGAAGGGGCTTGCAAGGGGCTTATAAGCCCCTTGGCAGGGGCAGGCGGTAACCCTAACCAGATTACCAAACCCTTAGTGGTGATGCCACTGGGGGTGGTGATGCAGCGGGCGGTGATGCCGCTGCTGTAGGGGCTGGCGGGGGCAGTTGATACCCCGTATTTTTCAACTACGCAGGAGAGTCAGAAATATGATCCAGGAAAACATCATTACCAATATCAAGCTGCAGATCGAGCTTGAAGAAGGATTTGCCAAAGCACGGGCAAACAATTCCAACGGCATGCCGGACAGTGAAATGATCGGCCACCACCGCCATGCGCTGGCTGAAGCGCAACGCAACGGCGATGCGGCTCTGGTAGAGCGCCACAGTGCCGCACTCATGTTGCTCCAAGCAAACTAAACTAAATCAGTCCCGGCGCACCTGGTGCGTCGGATTACAACCGAGGAAGGATATCCAAATGACAACCATCGAAACCATGCACCCTCTGAAAGCTACCGCCACCGATCCGGGCTGCGCCGCTTGGCTTGAGGAACTGGACTTCAACGACCCATTCACCGCCACACGCGAAGAACTGGATCAGCTTATCCAGGCTGCCCCGAGTCAACGTCTGGCCGACTGGGCGCGGGGTATTTTTGACTTTCGGGAAATGCTGGCAATCGTGACAGGAAAGCCGTTCTAATGCCAATCATAGAAAATACGTCGGGGCCAGAATTCGATCCGCTGTATTTTCTCGACGGCGAAGGTCAGCCTCTACCTGGCGAATGGGTGGAGAAAAATGAGCGCCTGATGCGTGCAGAATTATTTGCTCGGGTGCTCATTGACCGCGTGAAAGATGCGGAAGCGATCTTTCCGCCACATGATCCGATTGCCAATTGGCGATTTCGGCGAACTTTTCCAGCATCCCTATATCATGCGGCCAAGTTCAACAAAACGAGTTTTGCAGTCGGCGTCTGGGCCTCAAAAAATACCGATCTCGAACTCACGGACGCCATGAATGCAGTAAGAGCATCAGGCAACAGATCAATATTTGCTCCCAAGCAGTTCTGGCTAGGTGTTCAAATTGGACGGACAGATACAAAAATCAGCCTATGGGCGGCGGTGGAACTTGATAACGGCAGAAAAATCCGGCGTGGCATATGGTAATAACCCGGCATCATGTGGACAAGGCATGGACAGCAGGCTGCGCCTGACATGTGGACAGCTAGCTGACCACACTCTGCCCACCCCTTGCCCACAATCACCGGTGAACCACTGCCGGGAAACCATCAATCGGACTGACGCGGCCTACGGCCTTGCCCCAACAAGTTTGATAGATAGAAAAATCGAGGAAAACCCGAAAAGCAACCACGCTGAAACACTCATAACTAGGCCGCCTTGGCCTTGAATCCCACCACGTTCCCACCAGATTTGATCGCATCAAGATAATCAGCCCATTCCTGCATCATCCTTGTGCGCTGCGGGATGTACAAGGCATGGTTATACGCTGCGCTGACCTCATCGCGTTGGCTGTGGGCCAGTTGTAGCTCTATGTGGTCATGTGAGTAGCCTTGCTCATGCAGGATGGTGGAGGCAACACCTCTAAAACCATGCCCAGTCATCTTGTGTTTGTACCCTATGATCTCCAGAGCCTTGAGAATCGTATTATTTGAAATGGACTTGCTGGCGTCGTTCCTGCTTGGAAAAAGTAACTCCGTATGGCCTGAAATGGGCCGCAACGCCTCCAAAACGGCCAAGGTCTGCGTGGATAAAGGGACAATGTGAGGAGTTTTCATTTTCATCCGTGGGGCTGGGATGCGCCATTGCTTTGCCTCAAAGTCGAATTCATCCCATCTGGCTTCTATCAACTCGCTGGTGCGGACAAAAGTCAGGGACATGAGTTTTAATGTAAGTCGGGTCTGAGGAGTCGAAGTTGAGTTGTCTATATCCCTCATAAGCTGAGGTAGCTCCCCCACCCCAACCCGTGCATAGTTTTTATGTTTGTGGCTGGGTAGTATGTCCGATGGGCGAACGTCGGCGGCAGGGTTGCGTGGCGCAAGACCATGCGCCGCGGCGTAGCGGAAAACCATGTTTATAGTTTGGTGGACGCGCAAGGCCAAATCAACAGCGCCGCGTGCAGCGATGGCTTTTACTACCTGAACGAGTTCCAAGGCCTGCAAATCAGAAATGGCCCTGTGGCCTATTTTTGGATAAACATCTGCGGCCAGGCGGCGCTCGGTGTACCCCACATGCCGCTCTGACTTGCCTATCCTCCACTGCTCAAGCCATTGTTCTGCCACTGCCTCAAAATTGTTCTCAGCGGCCATCATACGATCACGTTTGACCGTTTTTCTGTGTTCGGATGGGCTCACGCCTTGGGCAAGCAGTTTTTTCGCTTCCAAGCGCTTCTCACGAGCCTGCGCGAGCGAAACTTCAGGGTATCCCCCCAAGGAAATCATGGCGGGCTTGCTGTTGTAGGTATAGCGGAAACGCCAAAGCTTCCGGCCAGAAGACTCAACCTGGAGCGCAAGGCCATCGCCATCTGTCATTTGATAAGGCTTCTCTTTTGGCTGCAAGGCCTTGATCTGCGTATCGGTAAGAGGCACTTGTATAGATTTTCCTCGTATAGAATCGTCCTATACAAAAATATATACAGAAAAAACTTGGAAGTAAAGACGGGTTATGAGACGATATGAAACAAAAAACCCGCATTAATTCAGCATTCATGCGGGTTTTTTGGGATTTATTGAAACGTCGTGGAACTTCTCAAAATCAATTACTGGCGGAGGGTGTGAGATTCGAACTCACGGATGCCTCGCGACATCGGCAGTTTTCAAGACTGCTGGTTTAAACCACTCACCCAACCCTCCGAGGCTGCGCATTTTGATAGGTTAACAACATTCTGTCAAAGCGCGGCGTTGCGACAGTTTATTTTACTTGAGTCAAACAGGTAAAATCGTTAATCGTCCATGACTTCGACGCCCGGCAGCACCACGTCGGCAAAGCCAAACTGGCGCAGGTCGCGGATGCGCATCGGGTAGAGGATGCCCCGTAAATGATCGCATTCGTGCTGCACCACGCGGGCATGAAAACCGCTGACGGTACGGTCGATGGCGTTGCCGTACTGGTCGAAGCCGGTATAGCGCACCGACACATGGCGCGGCACCGCGCCGCGCATGCCGGGCACCGACAAACAACCCTCCCAGCCGTCTTCCATTTCCGCGGAAAACTCGGTCAGCGCCGGGTTGATCAGCACGGTGTACGGCACTTCCTCGGCATCCGGATAGCGCGGGTTCTTGCCGACACCGAAGATGACAACCTGCCGGCCGACGCCGATCTGCGGCGCGGCGATGCCGGCACCGTCAAGCGCAGTCATGGTGTCGCGCATGTCCTGGATCAGCGCGTGCAGCTCGGGCGTATCGAATTTTTCCACCGCTGCCGCCTGTTGCAGCAGCAGCGGCTCGCCCATGCGCAATACCGTTTTAACTGCCATGTATCGTCACCAGATGTTCCAGAATCGAGCGTACGCGGCTCATCGCTTCAGCCAGCACGGTGTCGATATCCTGATAGCGGATGCCGTGCTCGCTGGCGCCGCGTCCCGCGGCATGGTTGGCAACCACGCCTATCGCCGCATAGCTGATGCCCAGTTCGCGCGCCAGCACGGCCTCCGGCATGCCGGTCATGCCCACCATGGTGGCGCCGTCGCGTTCCAGGCGGTCGATTTCGGCGGCGGTTTCCAGGCGCGGGCCCTGCACGGCGGCATAAACCCCGCCGTCCACGCAAGTGTGGCCGGCTTGGGCTATGGCAGTCATGCACAGCGCACGCAACGGCCCCGAATAGGGTTCGGTGAAATCGATATGATTGACCGGTTTATCGCTTACCTCGTCGTAATAGGTGCTTCTGCGCCCCCAGGTGCAGTCGATGATCTGGTCGGGAACGACGATGACGCCCGGCTGCAATGCCGGATGAATGCCGCCTACAGTCGCCACGGAAACGGTGTCCGTAACGCCTTGCTCGTGCAGCGCCCAGACGTTGGCGCGATAGTTGACCAGGTGCGGCGGAATGGTATGGCCGTAGCCATGGCGGGCCAGAAACACCACGTCATGGTTGCTGATGCGTCCGAACGTGAGAGCGCCGGAAGGCTCTCCGTATGGAGTCCGCACTACCTTGCGGGTAGTGATTTCGAGATTGGCAAGCTGTGTGAGCCCGGTGCCGCCGATGATGCCTAGCATAGGATTCCTTTTGTCAGTTTTCCGTGCATTTTATCGTAATTGGGGCCCCTCGTCGGGATGCTATACTTCCTTCCCATGCATCAAGCCGTCGACGACAGCCTGAAACTGGCTAACGCCCATTACGAAAATTTTCCGGTAGCCTCCGTATTACTGCCGATGCGGCTGCGTCGGCCGATCGGGCTGATTTATGCTTTTGCGCGCAACGCCGACGATTTCGCCGACGAGGGTGAACTGTTGCCGGAGCAGCGCCTGGCCCTGCTGGACGGCTATCGCCGCCAACTGGACCGCATAGGCGCGGGGAAAACGCCGGATGATCCGCTGTTTATCGCACTGGCCGGCATCATCCAGCAATATGGCCTGCCGTTGCAGCTGTTCCACGACCTGCTGGACGCTTTCAGCCAGGACGTGGTGAAAACGCGCTACGAGAATCTGGGCGAAGTCATGGATTACTGCCGCCGCTCCGCCAATCCGGTGGGCCGGCTGCTGCTACATCTCTACGGGGAAACGGACGAGCGTAACCTGGCTTATTCCGACGCCATTTGTTCGGCGCTGCAGATCATCAATTTCCTGCAGGACGTCGCCATCGACTACCGCAAAAACCGCATTTATCTGCCGCAGGACGACCTGCGCAAGTTCCATATTGCCGAGCAGCAGATTGCCGCCGGCGACCCCGGCGGCGCATGGTGGCCGCTGATGCAGTTCGAAATCGAACGCACGCGCAGATTGCTGCAGGCCGGCGCCCCGCTGGGACTGGCGCTCAAGGGCCGCATCGGGCTGGAAATGCGCAGCATCATCGCCGGCGGCGAAACCATATTGCGCAAGCTGCACCGCAGCCACGGCGACATGTTCAACCACCGCCCCGTGCTGCGACCGTGGGACTGGGCTTATATGATGTACCGCGCCGTGAGGGCGAAATGAACGCCAATCAATACTGCCAGGACAAGGCCGCTGCCAGCGGCTCCAGTTTCTATTACAGCTTCCTGTTTCTGCCAGAGCCGCGGCGACAGGCGATCACTGCCCTATACGCCTTCTGCCGCGAGGTGGACGATGTCGTCGACGAATGCGCCGACGCCGCCATCGCCCGCACCAAGCTGGCGTGGTGGCGCGCCGAGATCGCCAATCTCTATGCCGGCAAGCCGCAGCATCCGGTCACCCAAGCGCTGGCTCCTGCCGTGCGCAGCTATGGATTGAACGAGGAGCATTTCCAGGAAATCATCGACGGCATGGAAATGGATCTCGACCAGAATCGCTATGCCGATTTCAAGGCATTACAGTTGTACTGCTACCGCGTCGCCAGCGTGGTCGGCCTGCTGTCCGCGTCCATTTTCGGCTACAGCGACCGCAAAACGCTCAAATACGCGCACGATCTTGGCATGGCGTTCCAGCTGACCAATATTATCCGCGACATCGGCGAGGATGCGCGGCGCGACCGCATCTATCTGCCGCAGGACGAACTGGCGCGGTTCGGCGTCACCGAAATCGACATCATTCACGGCCACGAGACTAAGACAGTGCGCCAGCTGCTCGAATTCCAGATCGACCGCGCACGCCAGTTCTACGACCGCGCGTTTGCCGAATTGCCAAGAATCGACCGCCGCGCCCAGCGCCCGGGGCTGATGATGGCGGCGATTTACCGCACCCTGCTGGACGAAATCCAGGCCGACGGCTGCGAAAAAGTGCTCAGCCGGCGCATCAGCCTCACTCCTCTGCGCAAGCTTTGGCTGGCGTGGAAAACCTGGGTGTTCGGTTGAACGTTGCCCGGGACGTTGCCATCATTGGCGCCGGCTGGGCGGGGTTGAGCGCGGCGGCCGAGCTTGCCGCGCACGGCGTGCCGGTAACCGTGTTCGAAGCCGCCCGCCAACTCGGCGGCCGCGCCCGCAGCGTTTCCCGCAATGGCTTGCAGCTCGATAACGGCCAGCATATCCTGCTCGGCGCCTATCGCGAATCCTTGCGCATGATGCGCAAGGTCGGCGTGGATATCGACCGCGCCCTGCTGCGGCTGCCGCTGCGGCTGCAAACCCCCGGCCACCTCGACTTGGCCGCTCCCGCTCTGCCTGCCCCGCTGCATCTACTGGCGGCATTGCTCACTGCCGATGGTTTGCTGTGGAGCGAACGCCGAGCGGCAGTGCGTTTCGTCATAGGCTTGCGCCTCAACGGCTTCAAATCGCCGACCAATCAAAACGTAGCTGACCTGCTCGCCGGCCAGCCAGAAAAACTGGTGCGACTGCTATGGGAGCCGCTGTGTCTCGCCGCACTCAATACGCCGATCAGCACGGCTTCGGCACAGATATTCCTCAACGTGCTGCGCGACAGTTTCAGCCGCGTTCGTTCGGACAGCGATTTGCTGCTGCCGCGCGCCGATCTTTCCGCGCTGTTTCCGCAAGCGGCGGCGCGCTATATCGAACAGCGCGGCGGCAAGATACGCCTTGGGGCTACGGTGTCGTCCATCATGCCGGAGGCGAACGGCGTCACGGTGGACGGCAAAAATTTCAGCCATGCGATTTGCGCCGTTGCTCCCTACTCCCTGCCGCGCTTGCTTGGGCATCTGCCGGAAATGGCCGAAGCGCTGGCGGCCGTCAGCCGTTTTACCTACCAGCCCATCGCCACGATTTATTTGCAATATCCACGGAATATCGCCCTGCCTTTTCCGATGCTGGGGCTCACCGGCGGCCATGCCCAGTGGGTGCTCGACCGCGGCGCCCTGGACGGCCAACACGGATTGCTGGCCGTCGTCGTCAGTGCGGAAGGCCCGCACCTGCGGCTTGGGCACGAAGCACTCGCCGCCGCCGCACATGAGGAACTGCAGGCCACGCTGGGCAATCTGCCGCTACCGCACTGGCAGCAAGTCATCGTCGAAAAACGCGCCACGTTTGCCTGCACGGCAGGATTGCGCCGGCCGTCGCCCGTCACGCCCGACAAACGGATATTTCTCGCCGGCGACCATATTGCCGGCGATTACCCCGCAACACTGGAAGGCGCGGTGCGCAGCGGGGTACAATGCGCGCAACTTCTTATCGCATCATAAGCATCTCATGAATTATCAAGCTCCCCTTCAGCACCTCAAGGACCGCGTCATCCTGATCACCGGCGCAGGCCAGGGTATAGGCCGCGCCGCCGCACTGGCTTTTGCCGCGCAAGGGGCAACGACTATCCTGATCGGCCGCAAGGTCGCCAAGCTGGAAACCTTGTACGACGAAATCGAAGCCGAAGGCTACCCGCAACCGGCCATTTTTCCGCTCGATCTGGCAAAGGCCGGCGAAGAAGAATTCAAGGCGATGGCGGAGGGCATTTCCCAGCAGATAGGAAGGCTGGACGGCATACTGCACAACGCGGCCCATTTCGACAACCTGAGCCCGCTGGAGCTGCAAACGGCCAAGCAATTCAACAGCATGCTGCAGGTCAACCTGGTGGCGCCCTTCCTGCTGACCAAAGCCTGCCTGCCGCTACTCAAGCGCTCGCCGGACGCCTCCGTGGTGTTTACCTCCACCACCGCCGCACATCATCCGGCGGCGTTCTGGGGCACGCATGCCGTTTCCAAAAGTGCCGCCGAAACGATGGCGAAAATCTGGGCGGAAGAGCTGGGCACCTTTCCCCACCTGCGCTTCAACACGGTCATCCCGGGAGCCGTGCAATCGCCGCAGCGGCGCAAATCGCACCCTGGCGAAATGCCGCAACAGCTGCCCGGCGCGGAAGCCATCATGCCGCTGTACCTCTACCTGATGGGACACGATAGCGCGGGCGTCAGCGGCGAAGTGTTCGAGGCCTTGAAACCTGCTTCAGAAGCAGTTGACAACTTATAACGGCAGCCAGTTCAGCCGGATCATGACATTTTCCGGATCTACACTGGCAATGAAAGATTGAGTTCCGGCTAATTGTTTCTTAAGGCGTTGATCGCCTGCTCGACCCGCTCCACCGCGATCACCTCGATGCCTGCGACTGCCTGCCTGGGCTGATTGGCCTTGGGCACGATAGCCTTGGTGAAGCCGAGCTTGGCGGCCTCCTTGAGACGTTCCTGACCGCGCTGTACCGGGCGCACCTCGCCCGCCAGCCCGATTTCGCCGAACACCACCAGCTTTTGCGGCAGGGGTTTATCCTTGAGACTGGAGACGATCGCCATCAGCACCGCTAAGTCGGCTGCCGGCTCGGTGATTTTCACGCCGCCCACCGCATTGACGAACACGTCCTGGTCGAAACAGGCCACGCCGGCATGACGATGCAGCACCGCCAGCAGCATCGCCAGCCGGTTCTGTTCCAGGCCCACGCTCAATCTTTTCGGGTTCGGCGCATGCGCCTCGTCCACCAGCGCCTGGATTTCCACCAACAAAGGTCTGGTCCCTTCCTGCGTCACCATTACGCACGATCCCGATACCTGTTCGGCGTGGTGCGACAGGAACAGCGCGGACGGGTTGCTGACCTCGCGCAAGCCTTTTTCGGTCATCGCGAACACACCCAGCTCATTGACCGCCCCGAAGCGGTTCTTGAACGCGCGGATGAGGCGGAAGCTGGAGTTGGAATCGCCTTCGAAATACAGCACGGTGTCGACGATATGCTCCAGCACGCGCGGCCCGGCCAGCGTGCCTTCCTTGGTGACGTGACCGACCAGAATCACGGTCACGCCGCTCTGCTTGGCCACGCGCGTCAACTGCGCGGCGCATTCGCGCACCTGCGCCACCGAGCCGGGCGCGGATTGCAGCGCTTCGGAATACAAAGTCTGAATCGAATCGATCACCGCTACTTGCGGCTGGTGCGAAGCCAGCGTCGCGCTGATTTTCTCCAGGCTGATCTCGGCCAGCAGCTGTACCGGGCTGGCATCCAGGCTTAATCTTTTGGCCCGCAGGGCGATCTGCTGTGCGGACTCTTCGCCGCTCACATACAGCACCTTGTGCCGGCTGCCCAGATGACAGAGCGCCTGCAACAGCAAAGTGGATTTGCCGATGCCGGGATCGCCGCCGATCAGCACCACCCCGCCGCGCACCAGACCACCGCCTAGCACGCGGTCGAATTCGGCGATGCCGGTCGGCTGGCGCGGCACCTCGGCGGCCTCGACGTCGGCCAGGCTTTGCACGCCGCTGGTTTTCGACAGCGAGGCATAGCGGTTGTTAGCGGCGGGCGCTTCGGCGATGGTTTCCACCATCGTGTTCCACGCCATGCAATGCGGGCACTGGCCCTGCCACTTGGGACTCTGGCCGCCGCATTCGGTGCAGGTGTAGATGGTTTTTGCCTTGGCCATCAGTCCTCCGCCACCGGCACGCGCGGCGCGACCGCGCACAGCAATTCATAGCCCACCGTACCGGCGGCAAGCGCGACGTCATCCACCGGAATATTCTCACCCCACAACTCGACCGGGCTGCCGATATCGGCTTCGGGGATGTCCGTAATATCCACGTACAGCATATCCATCGACACGCGGCCCACGGTACGGGTACGCTTGCCGGCCACCAGGATAGGCGTACCGTTCGGCGCATGGCGTGGATAACCGTCGGCATAGCCGCATGCAACCACGCCGACCCGCGCCGGCTTATCCGCGACGAACAGCCTGCCATAGCCGACGGCGTCGCTGGGGCTCAGATTCTGCACGGCGATGATCTGGCTGGAGAGCGTCATCGCGGGCTTGAGACCGATCCCGGCGGCGCCCTGGTCGGCAAACGGCGTTGCGCCGTAGAGCATGATGCCGGGACGCACCCATTCGGTATGGGTTTGCGGGTAGCGCAGCAACGCGGCGGAATTGGCTAGCGATTTCGGCAGGCGCATTTCCTGCGTCAGCGAATTGAAACGCGATAATTGCTCGTCAATCCCGTAGACATCGTCCGCAGTGGCGAAATGCGTCATCAGCGCCATCTCGCACACCGCCTTGCTGGCCTTGAGCCTGTCGTACACCGCCCAGAAGCGCGCCAGCGGCAGGCCGAGGCGGTGCATGCCGGTATTGAGCTTGATGAATACGCTTACGGGTCTGGCGATTGGGGCAGCTTCCAGCATGTGCAATTGCTCTTCGCAATGCACCACCAGAGATAGACCATGCGCCGCTGCGACGGGCAGCTCGTCCGCGCTGAACAGGCCTTCGAGCAGCAAAATGGTCTGTTTGAACCCGGCCTCGCGCAGGGCGACGCCCTCTTCGACGCGCAGCACGGCGAAGCCTTCCGCATCCGCCAATGCCCGCGCCACGCGCAGCATGCCGTGACCGTAGCCGTCGGCCTTGATAACGGCCATGATCTTGGAATTTGGGGCTTGGGACTTGGCCAGCGCCAGATTATGGCGCAAGGCATCCGTGTGTATGGTCGCGCGGATCGGACGCATCAATATTGTTCGGATATATAGTTTTCGAAGCGCGTATTCTCACCCTTGAACGTGAGGCGCACGGTGCCGATCGGGCCGTTACGCTGCTTGGCGATGATGACTTCGGCGGAACCCTTGAACTGGGTATCCTTGTTGTACACTTCGTCGCGGTACAGAAACAGGATCACGTCGGCGTCCTGCTCGATGGCGCCGGATTCGCGCAAGTCGGACATCACCGGGCGCTTGTCGGTGCGGTCCTCGATCTTGCGGTTCACCTGCGACAGTGCGATTACCGGCACGTCCAGCTCCTTGGCCAGCGACTTCAACGAACGGGAAATTTCGGAAACTTCGGTGGCTCGGTTCTCGGTATGGCGCACCGACGTCATCAACTGCAAATAGTCGATGACGATCAGCCCCAGGCGCTTGCCCTCGACCGCCTCGCACTGGCGTTTCAGGCGTCGCGCGCGGGCGCGCAGTTCCATCGCGTTGATGCCGCCGGTTTCGTCGATATGGATGGGCGCGTCGTTGAGCTTGCCCAGCGCGTAGGTCAGGCGCTCCCAGTCGTCGTCCTCCAGCTGGCCGGTACGCATCTTGTGCTGGTCGATACGGCCTACCGAGCCGATCAAACGCATCGCCAGCTGGGTGCTGGGCATTTCCAGGCTGAACACCGCCACCGCCCGGTCGGCATTGAGCGCGACATGCTCGGCGATGTTCAGTGCGAACGCGGTTTTACCCATGGATGGGCGGCCGGCGATGATGATGAGCTCACCGCCCTGCATGCCCGAAGTCATGCCGTCCAGGTCGGTGTAGCCGGTGGGAATGCCGGTAACGCCGGTCGGGTCGTCCAGCGTCGACAGCTGGTCCAGCCGTTCCACCACCAGTGGCAGCACCGACTTGATGTCGATGAAGCCTTGCGAAGCACGCGCGCCGTGCTCCTTGATCTCGAATATCCTGGCTTCCGCCTCGTCCAGCAAGGTCGCGGCATCCCGCCCCTGCGGGTTGAAGGCGCTTTCGGAAATGTTCGAGCCGACCTCCACCAGCCGGCGCATCACCGCCCGCTCGCGCACGATCTCGGCATAGCGGTGGATATTGGCAGCGCTGGGGATGTTCTGCGCCAGCGCGCCGAGGTAAGCGATGCCGCCGATGCCGGCCAGCTGCCCGCTGCCCTCCAGCGATTCCGCCACCGTCACCATATCGGCCGGTTTGGCGTGCTCGATCAGGCGGGTAATGTGCTGGTAGATCAGCCGGTGGTCGTGACGATAAAAATCCTCGGTGCCGATGAGGTCGGCAATACGATCCCACGCATCGTTTTCAAGCAGCAGACCGCCCAGCACCGACTGTTCGGCTTCAACGGAATGGGGAGGGAGTTTGAGAAATTCCAGGGTGTCGTCGGCCATGTGCCAATTATAATTGTCGATGCGTGTCCTCGGGGAAAAATGAGCATAAACTGCAAAATGTGGTCGAACCTCATTCTTGTCCTATACGAATAGCGCATGACCATCTACTTGTCGATCGGATTATTCGCAAGCCTGGCCGGCTTTGCGCTGGGAGTTGCCCATGCGCGACGGAAGGAACGCAGCCTGCGCCAATCGCAGATGGCCACATGGCAGCAAAGTTTCGAAAAACGCTACTACAATATCCTGAACCATGCTTCCATCGGCATGGCCAACGTCGCCCTTGATAACCGGTTTATTGAAGTCAATCATGCATTTTGCGAATTGCTTGGTTATGCAAAAGAAGATCTCGAAAAACTGACGTTGCAGCAAATCACCCACCCGGACGATCTGGCCGTCAATCTGTTCAACGTGGAGCGCCT
Source organism: Novimethylophilus sp. (assembly GCF_036504375.1). Classification (NCBI taxonomy): domain Bacteria; kingdom Pseudomonadati; phylum Pseudomonadota; class Betaproteobacteria; order Nitrosomonadales; family Methylophilaceae; genus Novimethylophilus; species Novimethylophilus sp. The sequence continues at coordinate 19,432 of NZ_DASXVH010000089.1, read as the reverse complement.
CCTGAACGAAGAAATCGGTTCCTACCAGCTTGAAAACCGCTATTTGTGCAAAGACGGCAATGTCGTATGGGTATTGCAGACGGGATCTGTGTTGCGCGATAACCAGAATCGGGCTTTGAATTTCATAGTCCAGGTACAGGATATTACCGAACACAAGCATGCAGAGCAGGCGTTGCGCGAGGACGAATACATCCTGCGCAGGATGCTGGACAATGTGCCGGCCCGAATTTCCTACTGGAACAGCGAGCTGCGCAACGAATTCGCCAATATCGGCTATGAAGAATGGTTTGGCTTCACGCCCGAACAAATGCACGGGCGCCATATGCGCGAAATCATAGGCGAAAAACGCTATGCGATGAACGAACACCATCTGCAAGGTGTTCTGCGAGGCGAGCCGCAGCTGTTCGAGCGCGCTGTCAAGAATATGAAAGGCATCGATCGCTATACCCAGATTTCCTACAACCCCGACATTTCGGGCGGCAAGGTGAAAGGATTTTTCGTACTGGTCACGGATATCACCCAACGCCGGCAGGCAGAAATGGCTCTCAGGGCGAGCGAGAGGCGTTTCCGCAAAGTGCTGGAAAGTGCACCGATCGGCATGGCGCTGCTATCGCTGGACAACCATTTCACGCAAGTCAATCGGGCATTCTGCAGGATTTCCGGCTACGGCTGGGAAGAGTTGCTCAATCTTACCGTCGAAGACATCACCCACCCGGATGACACCCGGAGCTACCAATCCATAGCCCAGCATTTAAAAACCGGCGGGATCGACACCTATGAAATCGAAAAACGCTACATTCAGAAAGACGGGCAAATCGTTTGGGTGCTGTTGACCGCTTCCCTGCTACGCGACGATGAGGGCGCGCCGCAACGGATCATCAAACAGGTACAGGACATTATCCACCGCAAAAAGCTGGAGCGCGAACTCGAGCGGCAAGCCCACACCGACTATCTGACCGGGCTCGCCAATCGACGCCATTTTCTGGAACTGGCCGAACATGAAATTGCGCACGCGCGGCGTTATGGCGGAGAACTGTCGGTGGCCATGCTTGACCTCGATCATTTCAAAAACGTCAATGACACCTATGGACACCAGGTCGGGGACGTGGTCCTGAAAGAGCTCGCCAAAATTTGCCAACGGACGCTGCGCGAAGTCGATGTTATCGGCCGCCTGGGCGGAGAAGAGTTCGCCATTCTTTTTCCCGAAACCGGCGGCAACGAGGCTTACGACATCATCGAACGCCTGCGAGAGGCCATCGCCACTACCGCCGTACCCCTGGAGCATGCCCAAACGCTGCATTTCACTGCATCCATCGGCATCGCTTCTTTCGTCAGGGCAGACGCCAATATCGACATCCTGCTCAACCGGGCCGACAAAGCACTGTATGAAGCCAAGATCTCGGGGCGCAACAGGATAGTCGAAGCCGCGGCCTGAAAATGCCAAAGCCGCCATCCGGCCCGACGCATGGGCCGAACGTGTCCCGCCGATATAGGCTTGACCCCCACTCGCGGTTCAGGGAAAATCCCGCCACCGTTCGGTTCGACGAAACGGAACACGGTGCAATTCCGTGGCGGGCCCGCCGCTGTATCCGGGGACGGACGCTGCAAGGTTGGAGAAGCTGTTTTCAGGACAACTTTCAGACCAGCCACTGACGGGGATCACCCCGGCGGGAAGGCGCAGCCATCCGGCTGATCCGGTAGCCAGAAGACGTGTCGAACCGATTCGGAGCCCAGGCAAAGGCTCCGGCTGACTGCATGCTCGCGCGTGCCGTCAGCCGGAGCCTTTTTGTTTTTTCAAAACTACATCACCGAGGAGCCAGTCATGACCCAGACCATGCCAACGCAGCAACCGCCCCATACCGCCGCCAACGCCCAGCCAGCCGCCCCCACCATTGCCGTCCGCAAGAGTTGCAACCCGGACGGCATCGGCCTCTCGCACTATGTGCTGATGGACAAGAAGGCGGCCAAATGACAGCAGCAGCCCTGAGCCGGACAGCCGCAGGTCCGGCGCTGATTTCCATGGATATCGGCCACGACGCCTACGCTGCGGTCACCGACCCCAACACCGCGTTCTGGGCGCTGGTCGACAAAAACCGCGTCGATGAAGCGCTGGCCGATGGCCCACTATTCGACCGCTATCGCGAAAAAGCGGACACTTTCGCGCGCGAGCTGCACGCGCTGCGCTTCGGGCTCAAGCCCTCCGGCGTCTACCTGAACCCGACCGAGCGCTGCAACCTCAACTGCACCTACTGCTATTTGCCGGACACGCAGCGCAGCGGCGGCAGCCACATGCCGACGGAAATGCTGCTGGCTTCGCTCGGCCAGCTGCGCGACTATTTCCGCTCGGTCATGCCGGAAGGCAGGAAGCCCCGCGCCATCTTCCACGGCGCCGAGCCGCTGATGAACAAGACAGCGGTGTTCGCGGCGATTAACGAGTTTGCAGACGATTTCACCTTCGGCCTGCAGACCAACGGCACGCTGCTCGACGCTGCGGCGGTAGAATTCCTCACTGCGCGCAACGTCAGCATCGGCCTCTCGCTCGACGGCCCGGTGGCTGGCATCACCGACGCCACGCGGCGCACCTGGGGCGGCAAGAGCGTGCACGGCAAGGTACTGGCGGCGATGGACAAACTGAAGGGCTACGGCTCGTGGAGCGTGATCACCACCTGCACCACCGAGAACCTGCCGTTTCTCACGCAGATGGTCGAACTGTTCCACGCTCGCGAGGTGCCGACCTGCATGCTCAACGCCGTGCGCTGCACCCTGCCCGGCGCACGCGACGTGAAGCCGGCGGACGGCGACATGGCCCAGGCCTTCACCCAGGCGCTGGACCGCACCCATGAACTGTACCGCGAGACCGGGCGCAAGCTGCTGGTCGCCAACTTCGCCAACATCCTCATCGCCATCCTGGCCCCGACGGCACGGCGCCTGATGTGCGACATTTCGCCCTGCGGCGGCGGCCGCGCCTTCTTCGCGCTGGCCGCGGACGGCAATCTGTATCCCTGCAGCGAGTTTATCGGCCTGCCGCGTTTCAACGGCGGCAACCTACTGGCAACCGGCGGCGTCGAAGCCGCGCTGGCCTCCGCAGCTTTCCGTCCGGTGATCGAGCGCGACGTAGACAAGTTCGCGCCCTGCGCCGACTGCGCCATCCGCCACTTCTGCGGCTCGCCCTGCCCGGCCGAAGCGCACGAGATGAATGGCGGCATGGGCATGATCGGCGCCTTCTGCGAGTTCTACAAGGAACAGGTCAGCTATGCCCTGCGCCTGATCGCCGACGGCAAGGCCAACGACTACCTGTGGGATGGCTGGGACGAAGACACGGAGACAACCTTCGATCTGGGTTGTTGAGCATATCCTGAACGCTGGCCGATAAAAACAAAAAGGGCTGCATAATGCGGCCCTTTTTGCCGGATTTTGCGCCGGAATGCCTTGCTCTTAGTGCTCGCCCAGCACCGACACGGTGATATCCACCACCACGTCGTGATGCAGCGCAACGCTGACCACATGGTCGCCGATGGCCTTGATATGGCCGTTCGGCATGCGGATCTCCGCCTTGGTCACGTCATGACCTTGGGCCTTGAGCGCATCGGCGATGTCGCCGTTGGTGACGGAGCCGAACAAACGGCCGTCCACGCCGGCCTTTTGCGAGATCTGCAGCATGAACCCGGCCAGCTTCTCGCCGCGCGCCTGGGCGCTGACCAGAATTTCGGCCTGCTTCTTTTCCAGTTCGACGCGCTTGGAGGCGAATTCGGCGATGTTAGCCGTAGTAGCGCGCTTGGCCTTGCCCTGCGGGATCAGGTAATTACGGCCGTAACCGTCCTTGACCTTGACGACATCGCCCAGTTGACCGAGGTTGACGACTTTTTCCAGAAGAATAATTTGCATCGTGCGCTCCTCTTAGTGCTTGTCAGTGTAGGGCAGCAGCGCCAGGAAACGGGCGCGCTTGACCGCGGTGGAAAGCTGACGCTGGTAGCGCGCCTTGGTGCCGGTGATACGGGCCGGGATGATCTTGCCGTTTTCGGTGATGAAGTCCTTCAGCACGTCCACATCCTTGTAATCCACTTCCTTCACGGCATCGGCCGAGAAACGGCAGTAACGCTTGCGTTTGAACATATCGCGTGACATGGTAATTCGCCTTTCTTTAAATACTATTCAGTTTCGAGTTCATCGAGATGCAGCACCAGCCGGTCGTTCCTCAGGCTCTTGCGGGCGAGAAATCCGGCGACCTTGACCTTGTCGCCGATCTTCAAACCCGCCGCCTTTTTCGCCAGCTCCGCCATCGCCATCACGGGAACCTCGCATTCGGCCTGCCGCTTCATGCCCGCATCGTTCTGTATCGAAGCATGCTTGACGGTAAAGGCCAGAACCGGAATTCCCGCAGGGGTATGGCGCAGCACTTCCAGCGTAACGATCTCGCCGGAAAGCTCCAGCCGGTTGCAACTCACTTAAGCCGCGGCAGCCTCTGCAGCAGGAGCTTCTGCCGGCTTGGTGCCTATAATGGTCTTGGCCTTTTCTTCCTTCATCATCACCGAAGGAGTGGCAACCGCTTCTTTCATGACGATGGTCAGATGGCGCAGCACGGCATCGTTGAACTTGAAACCGTGCTCGAGTTCGTCCAGGGTTTCCTGGTTGCACTCGATATTCATCAGCAGATAGTGCGCTTTGTGGATTTTCTGGATCGGATAAGCCAGCTGACGGCGGCCCCAGTCTTCAAGACGGTGGATTGCGCCGCCGCCTGCGGTGATCTGCGTGCGATAGCGCTCGATCATCGCGGGCACCTGCTCGCTCTGGTCCGGATGGACGATAAATACGATTTCGTAATGTCGCATAGAGTCTCCTTGTGGGTTGTAGCCTCCCGCATGCGATAACGGTGAAGCAAGGTTAAACAGCTAAAGTTCGGTGCGGGCTGACCTTCGGATCACGCCGAAACCGAAAGCCGCGGATTATACGCAAAAGACGTTTTCTAATCAAATGCTTTCGCACTTCCCATGCTTTTGCATAAATGGTTTAAGATGCCACAAAACATTTACCTGAGAAAATTATGGCTTCTCCTCCTGTCCTCGAAGACCCGAACCACGCCTCGCGCCGCGCCAAGACTCGAATTGGCGTAGCGGTAGTGCTGCTGGCGGTGGCGATCGGCGGGCTGGCATTGCTGAGCAGGCACAAGCCGGGAAGTCAAATCGAAGAACCGCAATCCCAAAAACAGGAAAGCGTTTCCAGCGGGGAAAGCAAACCGGCCATGCCGGCACCGGAAACACCGGTGCAAATCAATAGCGCGCAGCAGGAGCCGCCGCTTCCACCCGCACCCGAAACCCCCGCCGAACCGCCGCCCCCCCCGCCACCGGCCCCGGTCGTAAACCAGTTGCCGCCGGAGCCGCGGCGCTCGGCTTCACCCGCCACGCCGCACGCCGTAACCGCATCGCCGACAAAACCGCCGGAAAAAACCGTTGCTGCTGCAGCGGCGGCAAAACCCGCTACGGCCCCAGCCCAACCCGTTACCGCCGAAAAACCGCTCACCGGGAAGCCAGCGGCCACATCGGTCAAGGCAGAGCCAGCGCCCAAGGCATTCATGGTTCAGGTAGGCGTTTTCACCGACATGGAAAATGCCAGGCAGCTGCAGGCCAAGCTGGCGGAACACGGCATTCCGTCGCATACTGAGACCAAGCTGCAGGTTGGCCCGTTCAATACCAAGGCGGAAGCCGATGCAGCGCAGGAAAAACTCAAGGCACTGGGGATGGGTGCGGTGATTTTACCGATGAAATGATCACCAGCGTGCCAAGGGCGCCTCGTCCATCAAGGCGATCTGCTCGCGCAGTTCAAGAATGCGATCCTGCCAGTAACGCTGCGTGTTGAACCAGGGAAATGCCGCCGGAAAAGCCGGATCGTCCCAGCGCCGCGCCAGCCAGGCCGCATAATGGATCAAGCGCAGCGTACGCAGCGCCTCGATCAGGTTGAGCTCGCGCGGGTCGAATTCATGGAAACACTCATAGCCTTCCAGCAAGTCGGACAGTTGCCGCGTCATGTCGGCGCGTTCGCCCGACAGCAGCATCCACAGATCCTGCACCGCCGGTCCCATGCGGCTGTCGTCGAAATCGACGAAATGCGGGCCGCGGCTCGCTTCCTGCTCCGTCCACAGCACGTTTCCCGCATGGCAATCGCCGTGCAGACGCAGCATCCGTATTGGCCCGGCACGCTCGAAACAGCGGCGCACGCCATCCAGCGCCTGCGCCACCACGCCGCGATAAACCTGTTCCAGCTCAAGCGGAATAAACCCGTGCGACAGCAGATATTCGCTGGGCTCCTCACCGAAACTGGCGATATCGAGCAGCGGGCGCAGGGCAAACGGCTTTAATGCGCCTACCGCATGGATACGGCCGATGAAACGCCCCATCCACTCCAGCGTCTCCGGGTCATCCAGTTCCGGCGCGCGGCCACCCTGCCTGGCAAATACCGCAAAGCGGAAATCGCGATAATGATGCAGGGTATGGCCGGCTAGCCGCAATGCCGGCACCACCGGCACTTCCTGTTCGGCGAGCTGGCGCACAAAATCGTGCTCTTCCAGGATGGCGTCATCCGTCCAGCGCGCCGGCCGATAGAACTTCACCACCAGCGGCGGGCCTTCATCCATGCCCACCTGATAAACGCGATTTTCGTAACTGTTGAGCGCAAGCAGGCGGCCGTCGCCGCGCAAGCCCACGCTATCGAGGGCGTCCAGCACGAAGTCGGGAGTCAGTTCGGAAAACGGCGCGTTATTGGGTGCTGCGGAACTCAAGTCGTGCCGAATTCCACCGCGTGCCGCAAGTAAAACACCGACACTTTTTCTGCCGCGAGCAAAGCCAGCAGTTTCTGCACTTCCGCCTCGCCGGTCGCGAATTCGACGGCGACCGGCAGCTCATCCGCCAGTTCGAAAAAGTGCTCCTCGTGCATGCGGCCGTGCCTGCCGTAGCCGGCGATGGCACGGAAGGCCGATCCGCCGCTGATGCCGAGCTTGTGCGCCTCTTCCAGTATCCATTCGTACAACAGCTTGCCATGGTGCTTGGTGGTTTGCGGCATGAACAGCTTGAGATAGATGCCTTGCATGACGGTCACCCCTTGATCATGTTGATGGTGAAGATGCCCAGCATGGTCATTGCCAGCGAGCCCAGCAGATGCGCTGAAATATGCGCCGTCGCCCAGCCGTATTGGTGACGTGACAGTAGCGTCACCGCTTCGGCCGAGAACGTGGAAAACGTGGTCAGCCCGCCGAGAAAGCCGGTGGTGATGAACAGGCGCGCTTCCGCCGGCAAACTGGCGTAGTGAGTAAGGATGCCCATCGCAATCCCCATCAGATAACCGCCGACGAGGTTCGCCGCCAGCGTGCCGAGCGGCAGCGTGGGCAGCAGCGGGTTGAGCAGCAAGCCCAACGCCCAGCGCAGCCAGGCGCCGCCGGCGGCGCCCAGGCCTATCGCAAAGAGCGCGTTAAGCCCCAAGAGGCATTCCTATACTCCGTTGCGCCATTCCTGGTCTTCGCAGTCGAACAGCCGGCTGGACTCATGCAAGCCCCAACTGCCCGCGGGATAGGTATGAATGAAATCGCGCTCCTGCGACCAGTGCTTGAGTATGGGATCAACCACGCGCCATGCCCATTCCACTTCGTCGAAGCGGATGAACAAGGTCTTGTCGCCCTCGATGACATCCAGGATCAGCGCTTCGTAAGCCTCCAGCGGCATTTCGTCCGGGCTGCGGTAGGAGGCATTCAGCTGCGTCACGCGGGTATCCATGCCCAGTCCGGGCGCCTTGACATGCAGCTCCATGTTCATCGACTCGGAGGGCTGCAGCGACAGCAGAATCCAGTTCGGCTCAATCTGCTCCAGCGGCGTGTCGTGGAACAGCTGCTGCGGCGGATGGCGGAAGCGGATGGAGATCGTCGATTGCGTTTTTGCCATGCGCTTGCCGGTGCGCAAATAGAACGGCACGCCGCGCCAGCGCCAGTTATCGATGTAGAACTTGGCGGCAACGAAAGTCTCGGTGACGGAGTTTTTCTCGACGCCCTGCTCTTCCATATAGCCGGGTACCTGCTGTCCCTTGATGGTGCCGGGAGAATATTGCGCGCGGAACGCGTAGGCATTGACCGAACTCTTGGGGATGGGACGGATCGATTTGAGCACTTTCACCTTCTCGTCGCGCACCGCATCGGCTTCCAGCGACGGCGGCGGTTCCATCGCCACCACTGTCAGCAATTGCATCAGGTGGTTCTGCAGCATGTCGCGCATCGCGCCGGCCTTGTCATAGTAGTCGGCGCGCGTGCCGATGCCGAGGTCTTCGGCCACGGTGATCTGCACGTGGTTGATGAAATTGCGGTTCCACAGCGGCTCGATCAGCGTATTGGCAAAGCGGAACACCAGCAGATTCTGCACGGTTTCTTTGCCCAGGTAGTGGTCGATGCGGTAAATCTGCTCTTCGTCGAAGTGCTTGTGCAGCGAACGGTTGAGTTGCTGGGCGGTTTCCAGGTCGGTGCCGAACGGTTTTTCCACCACGATGCGGTGCAGGCCGCGCGGCTTGGAGAACCCGTATTCGTCGAGGTAATTGATGACCGTGTTGAAGTCTTTCGGAATGATCGAAAGATAGAACACGATATTGCTGCAGGAGCCCTCTCTCGGCTCGGATAGTTTTTCCTTCAGCCGCTGATAAAACTCGGCTTGGCGGAGATCGCCGGACAGATAGGAAAAGCGCTTGGCGAAGCGCGCCGCAATCTCCGGGTTCACCTTGTCGCCAAATTTGTCGTGCAGCACCTTGGATAGATGCTCCAGCCAGGCTTCCTGGGTGTACTCCTGCCGCCCCAGCGCCAGAATGCTCATATCGCCCGGAATACGGCCCGCCAGTTCCAGGTTATACAGCGAAGGCAGCAGCTTGATCGTTGCCAGGTTGCCGGTGGCTCCGAAAATGACAAAATGACATGGGCCCGGGATAATTTCGAGATTACTCATTTAAATTTATTCTCCTACCTTAACTGAATGGCCGCCAAAGCCCTTACGCATCATGGCCAGCATCTTGTTGCCAAAATCACCCTTGCCCTGACTGGCAAAGCGCGACATCAACGCCATGGTCATCACCGGGGAAGGCACCCCCTGTTCCACCGACTCCAGCACCGTCCAGCGGCCTTCGCCGGAATCCTCGACCAACGGCTCGATGCTCTTCAGTTCCTGATCCTTTGCCAGGAACGTCGCGGTGAGGTCAAGCAGCCAGCTGCGCACCACACTGCCGTGCCGCCACATTTCGGCGATGGCGGCCAGATCCATATCGAATTCGACCTTGCCCTTCATCAGCGCGAAGCCCTCCGCATAGGCTTTCATCATGCCGTATTCAATGCCGTTATGTATCATCTTGACGAAGTGGCCGGAGCCGCTCGGCCCGCAATGCAACCAGCCCTTGTCCGGTGCCAGCGCCTTGAGGATGGGCTCGATGCGCGACACGGCCGACTTCTCGCCGCCCACCATCAGCGCATAGCCGTTTTCCAGCCCCCAGATGCCGCCGGAAGTTCCCACATCCAGATAATCTACCCCGACCGCCTTCAAAGCCGCAGCCCGATGCTGAGAATCCTTGTAATTGGAATTGCCGCCTTCGATCAGCACATCCCCCGAGGACAGCATGCCCTTGAGCTGCTCGATGGCCTGCTGGGTCGGCTCGCCTGCCGGCAGCATCAGCCAGATCGTGCGCGGCGCATCCAGCCTGGCGACCACGTCAACCAATGACGAGGCCGCCGCCATCCCCTCCTCCATGGCAATCTGCTGCGTGGCGGTGACGTCCTGGCTATAGCCCACCACCTCGATCCCCGCGCGACGCAGCCGCCGCGCCATATTGCCGCCCATGCGGCCCAATCCCACCATTCCGATTTTCATCGCCTTGCTCCTTATGTACATCTCTGCATCGTCTTGCACCGCCAGCTTGGCAGCGGGTATCATCAACGCGGAATAGTATTTTTACGTTCTGCCGGCATTATACAGAACAACAACAAACGGAGTTCCCTTGCGCATCCTCGTAGCCACCTCAGAAGCCTTCCCACTGATCAAAACCGGCGGACTTGCCGATGTATCCGGTTCACTGCCCGCCAATCTTTGTCGACAAAAGGCAGATGCGCGCATTCTCATCCCCGGCTACCCCCAAGTACTGGCCAAGGTAAAAAACGTGGCCCCGGTCGCCAAACTCGACTTCATCCCGCAAGTGGGTTCGGTATCCTTGCTACAAGGTGAGATGCCCGACACCGGCGTGCCGGTCTACGTACTGGATCATGCCGCACTTTATCAGCGCGACGGTGGTCCTTACCAAGACCCCTTGGGCAAGGACTGGATCGACAATCCCCTGCGCTTCGGCGTGCTTTCACATGTAGCTGCAGTATTGAGCTCCGGTTTCAGTCCGCTGGAGTGGATGCCAGACATCGTGCATTGCAATGATTGGCAAACCGGCCTCACCCCCGCCATCCTGCACTTTTTTGGCGCTCCGCGCGCCAAAACGGTGCTGGGAATCCACAATCTTGCTTATCAAGGCAATTTCGGCGCGGAATGGGTCGGCCTGCTGGGCTTGCCGCCGCAAAGCTACCAGATCGCAGGATTGGAGTACTACGGCCAAATGTCGTTCCTCAAGGCCGGTGTTTACTATTCGGACGCGATCATCACCGTCAGTCCGACCTATGCCCAGGAAATCCAGACCGAGGAATATGGCTGCGGCATGCAGGGGCTATTGAAAACACGCGCTGTCGATCTGCATGGCATCCTCAACGGTATCGATACCGACGAATGGAATCCTGCCGTCGACCCCCACCTCATTTGCAATTACGACTACACCAGACTGGCTGAAAAAGGCGCCAATAAGGAAGCCCTGCAAAACCGCCTGGGCCTGGACGTAGACTCGCACACCCCACTCTTGGCTGTAGTCAGCCGTCTGGCCAACCAGAAAGGCCTGGACCTGCTGCTCGGCTGCGCCAGCACGCTGATACACGAAGGCGCCCAACTGGCTTTGCTGGGAAGCGGGGATCCAGGGCTGGAGTACGGTTTCAACCAATTGACCAAGGCGCACCCGGGCCGGGTCAGCGTCACTGTCGGCTACAGCGAGCCGCTATCCCACCAGATCATGGCCAGTTCGGACATTTTCCTGATGCCTTCACGCTTCGAGCCTTGCGGGCTGAACCAGATGTACGGCCTCGCGTACGGCACCCCTCCAGTCGTGCGGCGTACCGGGGGACTGGCCGATTCGGTGCAAGATACCGATGCCGACTCGCTGAAATCCGGCCACGCTAACGGCTTCGTGTTCGAACGGGCGACCGAGGCCGAGTTTCTGGCCTGCGTACGCCGCGCCATCGCCCTGTTCCGCGATCGGAAATCCTGGCTGCAACTGCAGCAGAACGGCATGAAACGCGACTTCAGCTGGACGCCAAGCACAAAACAATACCTTTCGATTTATCGGGCGCTGAAAGATCTTTAAAACCGGGTGGGGCGGAGAATTCTGGCACAAGTATTGCTTAAAAATAAGCAGGCTATCTCCAAGCCGAATCTCCTCCCTCCGGGCGCGTTTTGCGCCCTTTTTTTGCCTTGAGGTGTCAGGTCAACATTCGCGGCGAAAAGCTACAACCAAGCCATCAATCCCGTTTCATGCGGATGCGTGAGCAGTTCATGGTCCGGATAAACGCGCACCTGATAGCCAAGCCTGCCGCAAAGCTCGGGCTGCATATCCAATACAAACACATGCTCATCGCCAACCTGGCCGGAACATTCGAATTTGAACGGCATGCAGGCTTTGCTATGGCTGATGCTGCGCGACCGCCCCAGTAGCATTTCAACCCGCACATCCTCCGGCCCCAGCCCGTTCAGCCGCACCGCGACCTCGACATGGATGGTTTCGCCAAAATTGATGCGCTTGAGCGGCGCATCCAGGCGGCGCAGGGCGATATCAGGCCAGCTGGCGGCAACCCGGGCTTTCCACTGGGCCAGCTCGCGCGCGGCCCTGTAGCCATCCTGAGCGTAAACCAGCCCTTGCTTGCCCGCCGGCAGATAGAACTTGCTGACGTACTCGCCCACCTGGCGCGATGCGCTGAAGTGGGGAATGATGGTCGCCATCGAGCGCTTGGCCAATTTGATCCACTCGTGGGAATAGCCCATTTTGCTTTGATTGTAGTAGGCCGGAATCACATGATCTTGTAGCAATTCGTACAATGTGCGGCTGTCCTCGTGGTACTTTTTGTGCTCGTCGAAATGGTCGGGTGCCGGTTTGATGGCCCAGCCGTTGGTACCGTCGTAGCCTTCGCCCCACCAGCCGTCCAGCACGGAAAGGTTCAACGTACCGTTGATTCCGGCTTTCATGCCCGAAGTGCCGGAAGCCTCCATCGGGTAAACCGGCGTATTGAGCCAGACATCCACGCCGGCCACCAGGCGGCGGGCCAGCCCCAGATCGTAGCCTTCCACCAGCAGCACCTTACCCTCGAATTCCGGCATATTGGCGACCCCATGCACCTGCCGGATAAGATCGTGCCCCGGGGTGTCGGCGGGATGTGCCTTGCCGGCAAAAACGAAGAGCACCGGCCTATCCTTGTCGCCGGTGATCTCGCGCAGCCAGTCCAGGTCATGGAACAGCAGATTGGCACGCTTGTAAGTGGCAAAGCGGCGCGCAAACCCGATGGTCAGCACGCTGGGATCATCGGCATTGCAATACTTCAGCAGACGATCCAGATGCGCCTCGCCGCCGTGGTTGCGCGCATGCTGCAGCGACAGGCGATGGCGTATGCCGTAAAGCATCTGCGACTTGAGGGACTGGCGGACGCTCCAGAACTGCTGGTCTGGAATGTCGTCGATGCGGCTCCAGAATGCCGGATCGTGCAGATGGTTGCGCCATTCGCCGCCCAGGTGCCGGTCGAACAGATCCGCCCATTCCAGCGCCAGGAATGTCGGCACATGCACGCCGTTGGTGATGTAGTCCATCGGATTCTCATCCGGCTCGATCTGCGGCCACAACTTGCGGCAGATGCCCGAAGAAACATCGCCGTGGATGCGCGACACGCCATTCTGGTGGCGCGAGCCGCGTACCGCGAGCGAAGTCATGTTGAATTCGTGAATATTGTCCGGGTCGCGCCCGAGATCGAAAAAGTGTTCCGCCTCGATCCCGAGCTGCGGCCAGAAATGGCTGAAATAGTCCATGATCATCTCGTGGGCGAAATGGTCATGCCCGGCAGGCACCGGCGTATGGGTCGTGAATACCGTATTGACTGCCACCGCCTCCAGCGCACTGGCGAAATCCAGCCCCTGCGCAATCAATTCTCGTATCCGCTCAAGAATGAGAAAAGCCGCATGTCCTTCATTGATGTGCCATACCGTGGGCTTCAGGCCGACTTCCGCCAGGGCTCGCACCCCGCCTATACCCAGCACGATCTCCTGCTGGATGCGCATATGCCTGTCGCCGCCATACAGCTGATAGGTGATGTTGCGGTCAGATTCCGAATTGCTGTCGAGATCGGTATCGAGCAGATACAGCGTGATATGGCCGACACGCGCCTGCCACACCCTGACCTCGATCTTGCGGCCCGGCATTTCGAGGGAAAAATGCGCCGGACTGCCATCGTCGCGCACCGCCGGCGTCACCGGCAGATCGTCGAAATCGGCAGCATTGTAATGGACGAGCTGGTTGCCGTCCGCGTTTATGCGCTGCGTGAAGTAGCCCTGACGATAGAGAAACCCCACTGCGACAAACGGCAGGTTGAGATCGCTCGCTGCCTTGCAATGGTCGCCGGCGAGAATGCCCAGCCCACCGGAATAAATCGGAAAGCTCTCGTGCAAGCCGAACTCGGCGCAGAAATAAGCGATCAGGTCGCCATTCTTGAACTGCTCCTGCCCTTCCAGTTTGGGCGGATCGTTGTGATAGCTGTCATAGGAAGCCAGAACGCGGTTGTAATTGGTCAGAAATGCCTGGTTCTCAGCTGCTTCCTGCAAGCGATGCTCGTCGACGCGGCGCAGGAACACCTTGGGATTATGCCCCGCCACATCCCACAGCTTGGGATGCAGCTGCGCAAAAATGCTGCGCGTGGGGCGGTCCCAGCTATACCAGAGATTGTTGGCAAGCTCTTCCAGGCGGAGCAGCTTGCGCGGAATCTTGGGGACGACTTCGATGGAGTATTTATTACCGTTTTCCATTTATAAACTCCAGGGCCTCTATGCCAGATCAGACTATCTCGCCATCCCGTGGTTCAGCCAACACCTGAGCTCAATCGAGCTTGATGAAGTGTTCCCGGTAATACTTCAGCTCATCGATGGATTCGAGAATGTCGGCCATCGCCGTATGGCTGCCGGCCTTCTTGAAGCCGTCGTAAATCTTCGGCTTCCAGCGGCGCGCCAATTCCTTGAGCACGCTGACATCCAGGTTGCGATAGTGAAAATAGGCTTCCAGCTTGGGCATGTAGCGCGCCAGAAAACGCCGGTCCTGGCAAATGGAATTGCCGCACATCGGCGATTTGCCAAGAGGGACATATTGCTTGAGGAATTCGATCATCTGCGCCTCGGCCTCGGCTTCGGTCAAAGTCGAAGCCTTGACCTTGTCGATCAGGCCGGATTTGCCGTGCGTACCCTTATTCCACGCATCCATGCCGTCCAGCACCGAATCCGGCTGGTGTACCACCAGCACTGGCGACTCGGCTACCGTGTTCAGGTTGGCATCGGTAATCACTATGGCGAGCTCCAGGATGGCGTCGGTGTCTGGCAGCAAACCGCTCATCTCCATGTCTATCCATATCAGATTATCGTTATCCTGTGCCATAATGAACCTTCTCCAATTCCGCTCTTCAAATGCTTGAGATTCTAACCCAATTCGCCTATGACCGCCTTCTCAGCTTTATTCGTAGCCCTTGTCGCCCTTACCCTGATCATGCAGCAATGGCTGGGACGCAGGCAGATTTCCCATGTGCTCTCGCACCGTAATTCCGTGCCTGCCGCGTTCACCCGCAACATCAGCCTGGAATCGCACCAAAAAGCGGCGGATTACAGCATTGCCAAGACCCGCCTGGGGCTGAAGGAAAGCGCCGCGAGCGCTGCGGTATTGCTGTTGCTCACGCTGGGCGGCGGCTTGCAGCTGATCGATAGCACATGGCATGCCTGGGTTTCCGGCCACGCGATGCTGACCGGCATCCTTGTCATCGCCACCGCCGTTTTGGTGACCAGTCTGGTCGACCTGCCCTTCGACTATTACAAAACATTCACCATCGACGAGCGCTTCGGCTTCAACAAGATGACGCCGACGATGTTCTTTCAGGACCTGTTGAAAAACGCGCTGGTAGGCTTGGTGATGGGCTTGCCGCTGCTGCTGGCGGCGCTGTGGCTGATGCAGAGCTCGGGCAGTTACTGGTGGCTGTGGCTGTGGTGCGTGTGGGCCGTGTTCAACCTGCTGGTGCTGGCGATTTATCCCACGCTGATCGCCCCCATGTTCAACAAATTTTCGCCGCTGACCGATGCTGCCTTGAAAACCCGCATCGAAGCGCTATTGGCCAAGTGCGGCTTCAAATCCCAGGGCCTGTTCGTGATGGACGGCTCGCGCCGCACCAGCCACGGCAATGCCTATTTCACCGGCTTCGGCGCCAATAAGCGGGTGGTGTTCTTCGACACCTTGCTGGAGCGCCTGGACGGCGACGAGATCGAAGCCGTGCTCGCCCACGAACTCGGCCATTTCAAGCGGCGCCATGTCATCAAACGCATCGTGATGATGTTCGCGGTGAGCTTTGCCGGCCTCGCCCTGCTGGGCTGGCTCAAAGAGACCGACTGGTTCTACAGCGGACTCGGCGTAGCGACGCCCAGCGACCACATGGCGCTGCTGCTGCTGTTGCTCACGAGCCCGGTGCTGACTTTCCTGCTGCGCCCGCTGTTCGCCGCTTACGCGCGCAGCAACGAGTTCGAAGCCGACGAGTATGCCGCTCGGCACAGCAGCGCGCGCCATCTGGTCGAGGCACTGGTCAAGCTGTACCGCGACAATGCCTCAACGCTGACGCCGGACCCGCTGCATTCGGCTTTTTACGATTCGCACCCGCCCGCCAGCATACGCGTGGCGCATCTGGAACGGCTGGCGGCGGCATGACAGGAGGCACTCCATGAAACGTTCGCTGATCGCTTGTGCCTTGCTGGGCCTTGCCACAGCCGCCAGCGCCGACCCTTTCGCCGCGGGCAATCCCAAGATCGGCAAGCAGATGATGGACAAGAATTGCACCTCCTGCCATGTCTCCAGCTTCGGCGGAGACGGCTCGGCCATTTATACCCGCGAAGACCGCATCGTCGAAAACGCCAGCGGGCTGCTGGCCCGTATCCGCACCTGCGAAACCAATCTCGGCCTCAAATGGTTCGAAGATGAGGAATTGCACGTCGCCGCTTACCTCAACCAAACCTATTATCACTTCAAGTAATTGCTGCACGGCCTGATCGTTGCCGCGCACGGCAAACGCTACGACGTCGAGCTTGCCGACGGCAGCATCGTCAGTTGCGTCACGCGCGGCAAGAAAAGCGAACTGGCGTGCGGCGACCGCGTCGAGATCAAGCGTACCGATACCGCCGACGGCGTGGTGGAAAATTTCCTGCCGCGCACCAGCCTGCTCTATCGCAGCAATGAATACCGCAAGAAACTGCTGGCCGCCAATGTCACGCAGATCCTCATCGTGCTGGCCGCCAGGCCCTCCTATTATCCCGAACTGCTGGACCGCTGCCTAGTCGCCGCCGGGGCCGAGGATATCCGGCCGCTGATCGTGCTGAACAAGGCCGACCTGCCGGAATCCGCGGAAGCGCTCGCCCGGCTGCGGCTTTACGAGCAACTAGGCTATCCGGTACTGGCACTTTGCGCCAAACGGGACATCGCCCCGCTGCTGCCCTGGCTGCAGGGCCATACCAGCGTGCTGGTGGGCCAATCCGGCATGGGCAAATCCACGCTGGTCAATGCCTTGCTGCCGGCGGCCCAGGCCCGCACCCGCGAAATTTCCTCGGCGCTGGACAGCGGCAAGCACACCACCACCGCCGCGCGGCTCTATCACCTTAACGGCGACAGCCACCTGATCGATTCTCCCGGCTTGCAGGAATTCGGCCTCGCCCACCTGACGCCGGACCAGATCGAACACGCCTTCGTCGAGTTCCGGCCATACCTCGGCAAATGCCGCTTCAACAATTGCCGGCATCTGAACGAGCCGGACTGCGCCTTGCACAATGCCGTCGCCGCCGGCCTGATCGCCGAATCACGCCTGCTTTGCTATCATAAGCTCATTCAGCATCCCGTCTAAATCCCGTGCATACCGCTTTCATCAGCCATCCCGACACCTTGCTGCACGTCATGGACGGGCACCATCCGGAATCTCCCGCGCGCATTTCGGCGATCAAGGATCGCCTGATGGCGGCGCATCTGTATGATTACCTGAAAGCTCAGGACGCGCCGCTGGCCACCGATGAGCAGCTCACCCGCGTACATGCTCCGGCTTATGTCAAGCACATCCGTGATATCGCGCCGCAGGCCGGCATCGTTCATTTGGACCAGGACACCGCGATGGGGCCGATGACCCTGTCCGCGGCATTGCATGCGGCCGGGGCCACCGTAATGGCGGTCGACCTGGTGATGTCCGGCCGGGTGCAAAATGCATTCTGCTGCGTGCGCCCGCCGGGGCACCATGCCGGGCGCAGCACCGCGGCCGGATTCTGCATTTTCAACAATGTCGCAGTGGGCGTCGCCCACGCCATCGCCCAATACGGCGTCGGGCGCGCGGCCATCATCGATTTCGACGTACATCACGGCGACGGCACCGAGGACATTTTCAAGGACAACGCCAGTGTCATGCTGTGCTCCACTTTCCAGCATCCGCTCTACCCGTTCAAAGGCGCCGAGTCCCGCACCGAGCGCATGATCAACGTCCCGCTGGCAGCCGGCTCCGGCAGCAGGATTTTCCGCGATGCGGTGGAGCGCGAGTTCGCGCCGGCATTGAAAAAGTTCGCTCCGCAGTTCATATTCATCTCTGCCGGCTTCGACGCCCATGCCGGCGAAGACCTGGGCGGGCTGAACCTGGTGCGCGACGATTACGTCTGGGCGACTGAATTCATCAAGGATGTGGCGCACCGGCATGCCGCCGACCGCATCGTGTCATCGCTGGAGGGCGGTTATGAGCTGCACGCGCTGGCGGACAGCGTGATGGCGCACGTCAGGGCCCTCGCCGGCCTGTAAAGCGCGGCTGGTATAATCCCCATCATGCAAATCACCACCAGACTCGAATTCGACGCCGGCCACCGCATCCCCAGCCACAAAAGCCAGTGCCGCAACCTGCACGGCCACCGCTATGTGATCGAAATCACGCTTTCCGGCGACATCATCCAGAACGAGGGCGCCTCCGAGCAGGGCATGGTGATGGATTTTTCCGACGTCAAAGCCATCGCCCGGCGGCAGGTGGCGGACAAATGGGATCACGCGTTTCTGGTTTACCGATATGACAAAATGGTGCTGGATTTCCTGAACTCCATGCCGGACCATAAAACCGTCATCATGCAAAATGTGCCGACCGCCGAGAACATGGCGGCCGAAGCATTCCGCATCCTCGACGCCAGCTACCGCGACACCTACGGCAATCACCTGCGACTGGAACGGGTCAGGCTGTATGAAACGCCCAACAGCTGGGCGGACGCGCTGCGCGAAGCTTAAAGGGCAACCGTCGCCGCCTCGTCCAGCACCATTCCCAGGCACTCGCGCCACTCCGGCAGTTCCAGCCCGAAGGTTCTAGCCAGTTTACCGTTGTCCAGTATCGAGTTGGCCGGCCGTTTTGCCGCGGTGGGATATTGGTCCGTCGTGATGGGTGCTATGTTCTGCAGTTGCAGTCTGAGCACCGGCCAGCCCCGGGCTTCGCGCCGGGCGCGATACTCCTCGAGGATGGCGCGGGCGACGCCATACCAGGAAGCGCTGCCCGCACAGCTGAGATGATATGTCCCCGACAATGCCTCCAGATCGCCGCCCGCCAGCATCAGGGCGGAAACTTCCGCGATCATGCGGCTCCAGGTCGGGCTGCCCAGCTGGTCATCCACCACATCGAGCGCATGGCGTTCGTTCGCCAAACGTAATATCGTCAGCATGAAATTTCTGCCGCGCGCGCCATAGACCCAGCTGGTGCGCAGGATCAGGTGCGGCACATCGACCGCGCGGATGGCCTCTTCGCCCGCCAGTTTGCTGCGGCCGTAGCTGCTCGCCGGATTGGTCGGGTCATTTTCGCGATATGGCCCGGGCTTGGCTCCATCGAACACGTAATCGGTGGAGTAATGTACCAGCATCGCATGCATGCGCTTGGCTTCTTCAGCCAGGATGCCCGGGGCTACGCCATTGATCGCCATCGCCAGTTCCGGCTCGTTCTCGGC
Source organism: Novimethylophilus sp. (assembly GCF_036504375.1). NCBI lineage: Bacteria > Pseudomonadati > Pseudomonadota > Betaproteobacteria > Nitrosomonadales > Methylophilaceae > Novimethylophilus > Novimethylophilus sp. The sequence goes on along the minus strand of NZ_DASXVH010000089.1, from coordinate 65 downwards.
GCGGTCTACCGCGGTATAAGCCGCCGGGTTGACGATCAGGTGCGGCCGGATCTCGCGCAGCGCCC